>JAZGGI010000033.1 GCA_036480375.1 Candidatus Zixiibacteriota bacterium | reverse complement strand
AAAAATGGACCATGCCGATTAGGAACTGGTCGCTGGCAGTCCATCAATTTGCGATACGATTTGGCGAAAGAGTACCGAAGATTTGAAAAAACAAATTAACTGTTTACACAAAATTCCTGACAGTGCCATTGTAGTCATAATTATTATTGTTTTTATTCTCCTGCCTTCTCCAGAATCACGTGTTTGCTGACCAGGGGGTGGGAGAGACTGCCGGGGTAATCAACTTCCATTTCGAATTTAACATATCCTTCTTTTTCAAATGATACCATATGTTTCTCGAAACTAATATCGCGCAGTGTGAAGTATCCATTTTCATCAGTTGTGTCGGCGGTATTTTTCAGGTTATCTATAACAATAACCCCTTCAAGGTAAACTGATGTATCAGCTTCGGTAACTCTCCCGGCCAGATCCATCGATTCTTTTTCGACGCCGGTATTATCGCATGAAATGGTTATTCCAAGTATAAAGACTATTAATCCCAGGATAGCTCTATGCAATTTCATATATTCTCCTTTTTAATTGTTTCCCAATCTAATCATTGACATCTATTTTTAATATAAAAAAGTGATGGATTTTGCGTGTCATTTAAATATATATTTAACAACGGGATAATAGCGAAGAATTTCATCAGGCTTTTGGAGGGGCCACTACATGTTTATCGATTATGTGGACATAGAGATTGAAAGCGGTAAAGGCGGGGACGGGTGTATCTCATTCAGGAGGGAAAAATTTATGCCCAAAGGAGGTCCGGACGGGGGAAACGGTGGTCGCGGGGGCAATATTATATTTCAAGCCGATGAGAATTTGCGAACTCTCATGGATTTCAGGTATAAGCGTCATTACAAAGCCCAAAAGGGCCAGCCGGGAATGGGGAGCCTTAAGACAGGTCGTAACGGCAATGATATAATATTGCAGATTCCGGTTGGAACTATAATAAAAAATTTGGAGAGCGGCGATATCATCGAAGATCTCGATGAAGATGGCATGCAATCAATAGTCGTTCCGGGCGGCAAGGGCGGCAAAGGAAATAATCATTTCAAGTCGTCCACTAATCAAACCCCGCGGCAGGCGACGCCCGGACAGCCGGGGAAAAAGATGAAGATAGCTCTGGAGTTGAAACTACTGGCTGATATCGGATTAGTCGGGTATCCCAATGCCGGAAAATCAACTCTATTATCGAGAGTTACCGCGGCCAAACCAAAAATAGCAGATTATCCTTTTACTACTCTGGTACCCAATCTGGGCATTGTCAGGATGCATGATTATAAGACAATGGTGATGGCTGATATTCCGGGCATTATCGAGGGAGCCAGCGAGGGTAAAGGTCTGGGCCATCAATTTCTCAGGCATATTCAGCGAACAGCCGTATTGCTTTTTATAATAGACGGGTATGAATCGGATATCGAGATTACGTTTAAAAATCTATATACAGAGCTCGATAAATATGATCCCGAGCTAACCCGGCGATTAATAGTGAAGGCCATAAACAAGATCGATATCATTGACTCGGAAAAACTTGATGAAATGAAGAAGAACTTTCCCGATTATAATTTTATATCAGCCGTTACCGGAGACGGCATTGATAGATTACTTAATCAATTACTGGCAGGTGTTGAATCAGGCGATGAGTAAAGGCACCGTTAGCGCGCAAGCGATTATTTTGAGTCTGGCCGCGGTCGGCAATATCGGACCGGTGAAAATCAGGGCAATCTTGTCCCGAATCGAACGAGCCTCGGATATACTCGATTGGGATAGTTATAAGTTCAAACAGATTCCGGGAATAAGTGATGAAATAACGGTTCGAATAAAAACGAAGCTGGACTTGAATTACGGCCGGCGATTGGAAGAGTGGGCGGACAAAAACGGGATAAATATATTAACGCTCCTTGATGAGGATTATCCCCAAAGCTTATCCGAAATTTATGATCCGCCTCCGTTTCTATTCATAAAAGGAAATCTCGGTCCGTCGGATATTAATGCCGTTGCCCTGGTCGGATCCCGCAACGCATCGGAATATGGGAGAATGACTGCCAGTAAATTGGCCGGTGAGCTGGCAGCAAACGGCGTCACAATCGTATCCGGCATGGCGATTGGGATTGATTCTTCGTCGCATCGGGGAGCGTTGCAGACCGGCGGCAGAACTCTGGCCGTTCTGGGATCGGGCATTGATGTTATTTATCCGCGAGAAAATAAAAGACTGTATGGGGAAATCAGTGAAAACGGCGCCGTGATTTCCGAATTTTTCCCGGGAACCGAACCCAACTCGGGGCATTTTCCTCGGCGCAATCGGGTTATTTCGGGTCTTTCCAAGGCGGTAATCGTAGTGGAAGCCGGTCAAAAATCGGGAGCGTTGTTGACGGCAGATTTGGCTTTATCGCAGGGAAAAGCGTTGTTTGCCGTTCCGGGACAATTGTCATCAAGACAATCAATGGGAGCCAATGACCTGATTAAAACCGGAGCCCGGATATTAACCTCTCCGGAGGATATCTTTTCAGTATTGCCGGAATTAAAAAATGATTATATTGCGCCCGATAAAAAGATAGTTGAAGAATTGTCAGAAGGTGAAAATCTGATTTTCGATTTTCTTTCGGATTCGCCCAAACAGATCGATTATTTGGTGCGCAAGAGCGGTATGACGGCCAATGGTGTTTCGGGATTCCTGCTTAGTTTGGAATTACGAGGTTTGATAAAGCAATTATCGGGGAAACGGTTCATCGCGGTTTAGCATGATAGAGAAAACGGTAACCGTAACAAATAAATTGGGTCTTCATGCCCGGCCGTCCGCTCAGGTAGTTCAAGTGGCGGCGCAATTTGAATCCGAGATATTTTTGATAAAGGGGGGGGATATGACGATCAACGCCAAATCGATGCTGGGCGTTATGGCATTGGCGGCGGAGCATGGAACCAGGCTCATTCTTAGAGTTAAAGGGATCGATGAAAAAGAAGCGTCCAGGGCATTGGTAAAATTGTTTAAACGGAAATTCAGAGACGCGTATTAATTATTGTTTTTAGGATAATAAGATAACGAGGGGGAAATTATCATAAGGCGGGGATATGTAATGATAAAGGAAAATTTCAAAATAAAATGTGTCCCGGTTTCCGGGGGCTTAGCCATCGGTGAGGTGCAGGTAGTCAGGGATCCGACCCTGCAAGTTGTCAGAAGAGCGATTCCCCAGCAGAAAATTAAATCCGAAGTGGTTCGTTTGGAAACGGCGCTTGAAAAAACCGTTTCCGAATTGGAATTAGCCCGGAATAAGGCGGTTCGCGCTATCGGAGACCAGGGGGCCAATGTATTTGATGCCCAGGTCATGATCGCCTCCGACAAGAAATTTCAGGAGAATGTCATTGCCACCATTCAGGATGAGCGAGTCAACGCCGAATACGCTTTTCAGGAAATTCTGGCCGAAACTCTATCCCGTCTGCAAAAATCGCGTGACCCGTACCTGCGGCAGATGATAAATGATATAAAATCAGTCTCTGAGAGGGTATTATCTTTACTCCTCGGTGTCGGTGAAGGTATTCAAAATGATTTTAAAAAGTCGACGGTTTTGGTCGGGCGGATTTTCAGTCCCGGCCAGGTTATGTCTTATTCTAAAAAGAAAGTCGTCGGATTTTTGACCGAGGAAGGCGGGCCGACATCCCATATGGGATTGATCATGCGCTCCCTCGGGATTCCTGCCGTTATGACGGATATTAATATTGCCGAATCATTATCAACCGGTATGACAATGATTATTGACGGCAATAACGGCGAAGTGATTCTTAATCCGGATTCGGGTATTCTCCGCAATTACCAGCGTATCCGATCTCGCAAGCGTTCGCAGCCGTTTGCCGTTCTTAGCAGCGCCAAATCCATTGTTCCTATAACCCGGGACGGTCATCGCTACGGATTGGCGGCTAATCTCGAGATTCCCGGACCCCTGGATGAACATTTGATTCGTCTGGGTATCGGAGTCGGACTTTATCGCACGGAATTTCTGTATTTCAATGACCAATTGTTTCCGTCCGAAGAAGAACAGTATCAGAATTATTCCCGTATTGCTGAAAAATTCCGCCCCCTTCCGGTGACTTTGAGAACTTTTGATCTCGGAGGAGATAAATATGCCGATGGAATGGAAAATCTTCAGGAAGAGAACCCGGCTCTTGGCTGGAGAGGCATTCGCGTTTCTCTTGATTCGAGTAAGCAATTAAAGACTCAGATCAGAGCTATTCTCCGCGCCTCGGTTTCGGGCAATATCCGAATACTTTTGCCGATGGTTTCCGATGCTCCGGAAATTATCTCGACGCGCAATTTGATAAAATCGGTAAAAAACGAATTGAAGAGATCGCGGATACCTTTTGATGATAATATCAGTGTCGGCGCCATGATTGAAATCCCTTCGGCGGCGATGCAGGCCGATTACCTGGCCGAGCTGGTTGATTTCTTTTCGATCGGGACCAATGATTTGATTCAATATACGATGGCGGCCGACCGCGCCAATCATCGCGTTGCCAAATATTATACCCCTCATCATCCGTCGGTGTTGAAGCTGATCCAAATGACGGTGTTGGCTGCCCATGATAACGGCATCCCCGTGGCGGTGTGCGGGGAAATGGCAGGCGATAAAAATATGGCTCCCTTTTTCGTCGGGCTTGGCGTCGATGAACTGTCGATGAATCCGACCCTGATACCGGGAGTCGCTGACTGGATTTCGCATATAGATTATATCCAGGCCAAACGGTTTGTGTCGCGCCTGATGAGATTGACAACCGTCAAAAAAGTAACGCGGGCTCTGCGTGAGGCTTCTGAATATACACGACAACAGAAGAAGGGCAGTTGGCTGTAATGAACATTCTTGATAATCTGGAAAATATCCGGGAGCTTGATCCGGGCGGGATGTATGACGCCATTGTCGATTTTCCCAATCAAATTCGGGAGGCGATTAAAATCTGGGAGCAAACTAAAATTGATCCTGAAGCTTTTCCGGATATGGATAAAATCGACAATATAGTTATCTGCGGTATGGGAGGATCGGCTATCGGAGGAGATTTGGCTGGTGCGGTTTTGGAAGAATATCCCAGAATACCGATTATTGTTTCCCGGGATTATAGCCTTCCATATTTTGCCCGTGATAAAACGGTTGTCATTGTTTCATCTTATTCGGGGAATACAGAAGAAACTTTGATGGCTATGTATCAGGCCGTTTCTCGGAAATGTAAAATATTTGCAATTACAACCGGTGGGGCGATTGGTGAATTTGCAATCAAGAAAAAAATCCCGATTCTATCACCGAAAAAAGGTCTTCAGCCTCGAGCGGCACTGGGGTATTCATTCGGATTATTAATGATGCTTTTGTATAATTTAGGTGTTTCTCATCACCTACCCCGGCATCTGGATAATCTGGCATCATATTTGGATATTAAAGCGCAATCATTTTTGAAGGATAAGGTGGCAGAAAAAAATCGGTGTAAGCAGTTGGCCGAAAAGCTCCATAATAGAATCCCAATAATTTATTCCAATACCAGTTTTACATCTCCTGCGGCCATACGATTTAAAGGGCAATTAAGTGAAAACGCTAAAGTATTATCATTCGTTAATCAATTCCCCGAATGCAATCATAATGAAATTGTCGGCTGGAAAAACATAGAATTACTCAAAGACAAAGTTATAGTAATATTGTTGAGGGATCGTTCTGATTATACTTCTTCCGATGAATTGATTAGTAGCCGTATCATGATCAAAGCCCGAATGAATATTGTAAAAGAAATGATTGAAGCCAAAGGTGTAGAAGTAATTGAGATTAATTCTGGCGGTGACGATGAACTCCAAAGATTGTTTTCAATCGTTCAGATAGCTGATTTTACAAGCTTTTATCTGGCAATTCTAAACGATGAAGACCCAACACCAGTAAGTCTAATTGAGGAATTAAAACAAAGACTTAGCGAGCTCGATTAGCCAATCTGAAAAGGCAAATCGCCACAATTATCGCTTGTAGTTTTCCCTTCTCATAATTTTATTGATAACTCCAATCGTTAAAACAGGAGATTTTTTACATGAATGAAAAAATTAAGGCCTTTCGCGAGCGTCGAGAAACCTTGAATCGGGTTATTCTCGATCGGGACAATATTAATATTAAGCGCTTTTTTGGAATTGATACCGCCTGTTATCGAGAAGGCGCTCTCGACGTTAAAACTAAAGAATTATTAGGCCTGGTTGCCTCGACGGTTTTGCGCTGTGATGATTGTATAACTTATCACCTTGACCGTTGTATGGAACAGAGCGTGTCCGATGAGGAATTTGATGAGGTTATGTCAATCGCGCTTATAGTTGGCGGCTCAATCGTTATTCCACATTTGCGTCGCGCTTACGAATTGTGGACTGCTAAGTAATTTGGTCAGTATTTCCGGGTTTCTCCCGGCGAATGTTATTTATATTGTGTTTTAACCGGTTACAGGGTATTTTGGAACGCCATGCCTGAAACTAACAAAGTTCTGTGACGTATTTTAGATAGAGGGCAAAGAGTTGCCAATAGATGACGATAAACTGATAGAGAAAGCCCTTAAAGGCGATCAGAAGGCGTATAAAGGCCTGGTTGAGAAACATCAGGATTCGGTGTTTCATGTTATTTTTCGGATTGTACGGGATAAGGAAATCGCGTCCGATCTGGTCCAGGATACTTTTATGAAAGCCTTTAGTTCTTTGACAACCTATCGTTCCGAATTTCGATTTTCGACCTGGTTGTATAAAATCGCGGCTAATGCTTCTATCGATTATATCAGGAAAAAGAGAATTAAGGCGTTATCGCTGGATAATCCGATAAGTACCGAAGACGGCCAGGTAACAATCGATATCCCGGATAACCGGCATCATCCCGAGGAAGAAATGGAGCGGCGCGAGAGAGCGTTATCGATTGACGAAGCGATCGGCGCTTTGCCCAATAAATACCGCCGGGTTATCATCGCCAGGCATCAGGAAGAAAAATCATACGAGGAGATCGCCGATGAACTGGGAGTTCCGGTTGGAACGGTAAAAGCCAGGATATTTCGCGCTCGAGAGCTTTTGAAAAAGAGATTGCGAGGTATCTGACGGGAGGCTAACAAGTGGTTTTGTCTCGGTTTATCATAGTTCTAACAATAGTCATACTTCAGGCAGGGTTATCTTTCGGGAAAACATATGAGTATGAATATCAAAAGATAATAAATGTCGAGCCCGGTCTGGAACTGACCATAAACAACGCCAATGGAAAAATTATTCTGACGACCAATAATGATTATAAATTGAAAGTTGACGCCGTTAAAAAAATAATCGCCGATAGTAAAGATGAGGCTGATTTAATCGCCGACCATGTCCAGATCAGCGTCGCCTCGGTTGATGGTCATTTTTCGATTGAGCCTCAATTTTTGAGAATTCACGATCGGTCGCCTTCTTTCTGGCAAAAAATTCTGGGCAAATCGGGCGAACCGTCTTACGGTTCAATCGATTTTGTCATTTCGGTTCCGACTGATTGCAACGCCGATATCTACAACTCATCGGGAAATATTGAGGCGACCGGGATTCGCGGGAAAATATTTGTCTCTGGCACGGCCGGTAACGTCATCATTCGGGATAATCAGGGTGATCTGGAAATTACGACTACTTCCGGATTGGTGGAACTGAATGATATTGAGGGTGAAGTAAGCATCAATGCCAACGGCTCAGATGTTAATTTTTATTCCATCAACGGCAACGTCGAGATTCGCAACAGCTCCGGGCTGATGACGGGCGAATATCTTATCGGTGATTTAGTCCTGAGCCAGACAACCGGTAGTATAGATTTGAAGCATATCGAGGGCGATATCAGGCTCCAGTCAACTTCGGGGAAGATCAATATTTTACAGGATTTTGGGGCACTTGATGTTTCTACCGAGTCGGGAAATATCAATATTAAAACCGAGTTGAATTCGGCCAAAGATTATTTTGTTGAAACAATTTCGGGATCAATCGAGTTTTTAATTCCGGTTGCTTCCGGAGGTGAGATAAAGCTTGAAGCGGGATCGGGTGATATCAATACCCAGGTCCCGATTTCAATTGATTCTTTTTCCAAAACGAGAATAACCGGAAGTTTTGGTCATGGAGGACCGAAAGTATCGCTGATAACAAGATCAGGAGATATAACTCTATCGGAATTTTGAGATGATCACCAGGTTATATATTAAATTATTCATAGGTTTTGTTCTGTTCCTATCAGTGGGCTCAATTTCCGCCCAGGAACAATCCGGACAGAAGTTTATCCGAATTACTCATTCTTCCAATAAAACCGTCGCGGTCGACTCAACCGGTCAAACCTGGTATTATGATGCCGATGAGGAAAAGTTCGTCAAATATAAAAAATACTCCCGGCGCGAATCCGAGTTTACCGATGAACCGATAGATGATGAAATTTTGCTGCCGCCCGAAATTCGCTGCACTGAAATTTATAAAGGTGATTTGGTAGAGCTCTTCGATGATGTTATCGTTGACATTGACGAAAGAATCGAGGGAACGGTTTTTGGATTTAATGATGTCATCGTCAAAGGCCTGGTCACTCAGGATGTTGTCAGCCTGAAGCGGGTAGTGATTGAAAGCAGCGGCGAGGTTCGTGGAGACGTGATCGCGGCTGAAATTGTACGGCGACGTGGGGGGAAAATAAGGGGGGCTCGGGAAGAAATACCACTTTTTAGGAGGTTGTCGCCCCGTGTTATTCGAATTTCAAATTTTCTTCCGGGATACGTGAATTTCATTATTACCGGGTTTTTGCTTTTTATTTGTTTGGTTTTTTTGGCGCTTCTGCCCAACAATTTACGGCGTATAGTCAAAAAGATAAAATCGTCGGTAATATCTTCGTTTTTCTGGGGTCTTTTGGTATGGATTTCGTTTATCCCGCTCATTTTAATACTGACTTTAACGGTTATCGGAATTCCTTTATTGCCTTTAGTCGTTATCCTGTTTCCACTTATGATCCTTCTTGGATATATCGCAGGGGCTATTTATATCGGCGGGATAATCTGCCGCATCGTTCGGATAACGAGCGAATCGATGTATTTATTTGGCGCCCTGGGAGTAATTTTTATCGAATTGGGTCGTTATGGTGCCTTGATTTTTCAGGTTTCCAATTTAGATGTCTTAGCGATTTTGGCTTATGTCGCCCATGGAATTATCGGTTTTATTGTAGTGTCAATCGGTATGGGGGCAGTCGTCAGCGCCCGATTTGGAATGAAGCCGAAAGAGCGGGATATTTCCGCTCAACCGGAAGTCACCCCGCCTCCGCCAATTGATGAATGTTATCTCCCGCCAGTCCCCCCGCCGCCGCCTTCGTCATCTTCTTCGCATCCTGATCCTGATTCCCGGGATGCAACCTAATTCACGATTTTACCGTCTAATATAATACAAAACTTAATTATCAAATCCGAAGGTGTATTATGCTAAAACGAAGTTCTGCTTTTACCCTGGTGATACTGTTGATAATATCTTCATTGATATTTGCACGGGATATTGTCAAAATTGATAAAATTATTCCCGCTGATTCCAAAATTAAAGACATTTCTGTTCATTCTGATTTGGATAATGCCATATTGAGATTTTCGACACATGGATCCGGAGATTTGTTGAAAGGCCGCCTCCGATATGACGCGGATAAAATGGATGTGGAATTTGAGTATGACGATAGCAAACCGGCCGCGGGTTTAACTATAACGGCCGATAAACTTCGCCGCTGGGGAAATGTCGACATCGACGATTGTCGGATGCAGTTATCATTTTCTCAGGATTATATCTGGGAATTTGATCTGGACATAGGAGGCGCTGAATACGATTTTGATTTTTCCGGATTACCTATCAAAAAATTGAATCTTGATATAGGCGCGGCCGAAGGGCGAATAATTTTTGAGCAGCCGAATCCGGAAAAGATTAGACTATTAAACATTCAAGCCGGGGCGGGTGATTTTGAATTTCAGGGCCTGGGATACGCCAATTTCGAAAATTTTGAGTTTAACTGCGGGGCGGGTGAGGTTGAGCTGAATTTTGACGGACAGTCATCGGGACATAGAAAGGCGATTATTGATGTGGGAATTGGAGATGTCCTGATTGACATACCTCGCGATTTGCCGGTTAGGATTGAAACCGATGGCGGTCTTTTGAGTGATATAAAAATCAGGCGCGCCAAATTGGAAAAGGTTCGGAGGGGCGTTTACCAATCACCGGATTATGACGATGCCGAATATAGCCTTGAAATAGAGATTGATGTCGGAATGGGTTCGGCGGTTATTTCTAAAGGTAATTCCATAATGGAGATTTTTGGAGATGATTGGGATTTCCGCAGAGAAGGTGGATTCTTCGCGGGTCACAATCTGGGTTTGCCGGAGTTTCGGGCTTTACCGGCAATACCGGCGATGCCTGCGCCTGCAGCTTTTGAAATACCTCCTCTTCCTAAACTGCCGCCAGTGCCTCCCATTCCTCCGATTCCCGCAATCCCAATTGGTGGCAAAAGGATCAAGATTCCGGATTAGAGGCCAGGTGGGGCATATTTTATCGAACCAGTGAGACTTCTATCATTGCCTTCGCTGATTTATTGGGGCCGTATAACTTGTAATTGGTTTATTAAAATGCAATAGGTCGGTTTTGAAAAGACATCAGGTCTCACCACCCAAAAAAACCTTGACTTTCAATCCCTAATATGGGTATTGTAACTTAGGAGTATATCGGCTAAAAGGGATGTTGTCAAATTCAAAAACCATGATGCCGAGGCACTAACAAACCATATTCGGGAGATAAATATGAAATTGAACCACTTCGAAAAAGGCGGTGTAGTCGTTATTGAGCCCAAAGGGAAAATTATGGGCGGGCCGGAATCAACGGCATTGCATGATTTGTTGCATGATTTGATCGAGCAAAAAAAGACCAATGTCATAATAAATTTGGGCAAAGTTGACTGGATGAATTCAACCGGTCTGGGGCTTTTGATATCCGGATTGACGACTCTCAGAAAATCAGACGGGGAGCTGCGTTTGGCAAACGTGACCGAGAAGATTCAATCGCTTTTAACGATCACAAAACTGGTAACCGTTTTTAAATCATTTGATTCGGTAGATGAGGCGATTGATTCATTTTAATATGCCACAACCCCAAAAGCATCCGGCAGGTTGTGAAGCGGCCTGCCTTTTTTTTGAGTGTATCTTATGAGCAAAACTGAAATATTACCCGACGGAATAATCATCCCTTCCTCCACCGATTATTTGGCCAAAGTTGACCGGCATCTGGAGGAAAAATTCACGCAAGCCGGTATTGATCCATCAATCATTACCGATATCGCGATTTCGGTTTCGGAATTGGTCAATAACGCGATCATGCATGGGAATGGATCGGATATATCAAAAACAGTTGAAGTAAAGTTTTCCATTACCTCAAATGAGTTGAGGGTGATAATAACCGATCAGGGGGAAGGGTTTGATATTGAGACTGTTGACAATCCGGTCGACGATGAAAACCTGTTGAAGGAAATCGGTCGCGGGATATTTATCGTAAAGAATTTCGTTGACGACCTAATAGTATCCCAGGCGCAAACCGGGGGAACCCAAGTGGAGATCGTCAAAAAGCTATAGGTTTGTTTTATTGATAATATGGATACACAATCTCTCATATTCGCGCTGATATATTTTGGGTTTGGCTTTGGATTGATTTTTCTTTCGATCCTGATTATCAGGGACTCGGCCAAAATCCGCCTTAATCGCATAACCGCAATTATGCTGTTTTTTGCGGGCCTTGGGCCGATATTTGCAGCGCTGGGTACTGTCATTTCTCCGTACCAGAGCGGCGCTCCTCTTAAAGAATCATATCTTTATAATTTGTTCTATATCTGGGAATTGTTTTTTCCGGCTTTGCTTTATTTCTCCTGGATATTCCCGTATGACCGACTGGCTGGGATAAAAATCCGATGGCGGTTTTTGATTTTTCTTCCCCATCTCTTCCATGTCATTTTAGTGGTTTTTGTTAGCGATACGGATCAGTTATTAAACTGGCTGACGGTCGAACCGGGGCAGGAAAACTGGCTGACGAGCTTGCTTGATCCGATTTTATCCGTGCTCCAATGGTTAATGGTGCCGATAGGATTAATCCTGGCGTCACATAAAAAGTTTTTCGCGCTCATAAATCTCTCATACGTAATATTCGCCGTGATTTATTTATATCGTGGGATGCGGCATGTCAAGGCCGATCGTTTGAGAAAACAAGTACGCGTCATTATCATGGGAATTCATATTTCCCTGGGCTTATATATATTTACATTTATTTTACCCAACCTGTTTACGATAGAGATATCAGAACTGTGGACGTCGCTTTTGACAATATTCGCTCTGGTTATCGGCGTGGGTTCTATCGCCTGGGCTATTATCCGTTATCAATTTTTGGATATCAGGTTAATTCTCAGGCAATCGCTGGTATATACCGTTTCTTCGGCGTTATTGGTCGGGTCCTATGTTATCATCATCACACAGTTTTCGGTAGTTCTTCAATCTTTCTTCGGTCAACAACTACCGCTCATCAATATCGGCTTTATTATTGTCGCTTTAATTTTATTCCAGCCGATCAACAATTACGTTGACAATATTATTAAGGGATTGTTTATCCGCGATCGTTCCGACTACCGAAACATCATGAATCGCTTATCGTCCAGAATTATTAATATCCTCGACCGGCGGCAACTTTTTAGGGTCGTGGAAGATACGTTAAAATCGAATATGCTGGTCGAAGGAGTTGGGTTTTCAATTTATGACGACGCAAGTAAGACCTATCTTTATTTTCCGGTAGGTGGAAAAGCCGAATCTCATCTCAATAATACCGACCCGATGCTGGGTGCGATTGGTCAATTGAAGGCTCCAACCTTTTATGATCGCATTGAAAGTTGGCAGAGGGGTTCTCCTCTGGCAACCATGATGGGAGCCGATAACATTCATCTGGTGGTTCCTTTGAATAAGGGCGAACATTTATTGGGATTTATGGCCCTAACCGATAAAAGTTCAGGCTTTAAATTCGACTATGAAGATTTTACACTGCTGGCAACGTTGGCCAATCAAATGATAGTAGTCTTGTCGAACGTGAGATTATATCACGAGTCTCTCGTTAAACAACGCCTTGAAGAAGAAATGAATCTGGCTCGCCAGATTCAAATTGACCTGTTGCCCGACACGCCGCCTCATGGAAAAAACTATACGATATGTGCCCATAGCGAACCTTCGAGAACGGTTGGCGGTGATTTTTATGATTTTATTCTGACCGATGACGATGGTGGAGTTGGAATGGTTGTGGCTGATATATCCGGTAAGGGGATGCCGGCGGCTCTTCTGGCTGCCCAGATTCAGGCGACTCTGAGAAGCGAAGTGAGCAATAACCGAGAAGTATCCGAAACTCTGACTAACGTGAATAAAATCGTTTCCTGCCTGTCATCATCATCAGGAAAATACGCAACCCTTTTCTTCGGCAAATACAGACCGGATTCGGGCGAATTTGAATTTTCAAATGCCGGCCACAACTACCCGCTTTTGATTCGCTCCAATGGAAATCATGAATTTCTGGAAGCCGGTGGAACAGTGATTGGCGCCTTCGATAACGTTTTATATCAATCGGTGAAGGTAAGGCTCGAGCCGGACGATTTGCTCTTTCTTTATACCGATGGACTTTCCGAGGCCATGAACGCCTACGAAGAGGAATACGGCGAAAATCGAATTCTCGATTATTTAGTGAGCAATCGCCATAAAACCGCCGAACAGATTCAGGCGGGAATCTTAAATGAAGTGCGAGAATTTTCTTCGGCCCAGACCGCGGAAGATGACACAACAATTGTGGTAATGAAAGTGAATGGTGTGAACGTCAATGAATGACAGCGATCTCAAATATCTTATCAGCGGCAAACAATTTCAGAAATGTAACGACTATAGCGGATATCAATATTGTCCGCGATGTCGCCATGAACTTGAAATATCGGAAATTGAAGAAAAGGTTCGACCTCATTGCAAATCATGCGGTTTTATTTACTACCAAAATCCTGCACCCGGCGCGGGTGCTGTAATCGTCAAAGATAATGCTATTCTTCTGGTGAAACGCTCAATCAACCCTGGGTTGGGCGATTGGTGCATCCCGGCCGGGTTCATGGAATGGGATGAACATCCGCAGCAAACAGCTATTCGAGAAATTAAGGAAGAGACCGGCCTTGATATTTCCATTCAATCTATGTTTGATATCTTTATGGGTATGGACGATCCCCGCACCCACGCCGTTTTAATAATACTTTATTATGGCGAAGTTGTGGGAGGAAAGCTTACTCCGGGCGATGACGCCAGCGAGGCTGCCTATTTTGATTTCAAGAATACTCCGGATAATATCGCCTTTCAGGCTCATCGGGACGCTTTGGCCCTGTATCGCAAACGACATAATATATAGGTCTTATGTATCTACGCTCAAAAATATTCCGTCATCTTATTCTATTCGCGTTGGTTCCGTCTTTGATAATTGTATTGGTCGGCTATTATCTTCTTGATCTGACGATTCAGTCTTCAGATAAGATTATGGAAGATTTGTCTCCCGACCGAACTATCAATTCGATGCGTTTGGTAGAATCAAAACTACAGTTAATTGCCGCGAACTTACTCATTGAAAATCATACCGGCGAAATTTCAAATTCACTTGATTGGATGGTTATTGATTCGGGGCAGACAACGGTAGTTGTCAAATCTGAAGAGTTTATCGAATTACCGGACTCGATATTCGAATTTACGGAGATTTCAAATCAGTTCATCCGAAAAATTGGTGACGATTATATTATCCTGGGGGCATCTTCAGAAATTGAGAATATTAAAATGGCTGGTGGCTTTATAATGAGAACGGAATATTTGGAAGGCTTTGAGGCGGCGACATTGAGCCTTCGCGAAAGTCGTCATTATCGAAATATTCAGCCGGGCCTTTTACAATTCATAATTTACGGGGGGCTTTTTGTTTTTATAATTGTCGGCGGAGCCGCATATTTTATTTCGAGACGGTTATCGGCCTTAATTACAATTCCTCTGGAAAGTCTGGCTGACGCATCCCGGAAACTATCGAGTGGGGAAATACCCGGCGAAATTGAAATTCGGGGAACCGACGAAGTCAATAATTTATCCTGGTCTTTCAAAAAAATGATTGTAGATCTTGATGACAATCGTCAGAAACTTGTTGCCGCCGAACGAATGGCGGCTTGGCAGGAATTTGCTCGGCGCATGGCTCATGAATTGAAAAATCCATTGACGCCGATTTCGATTTCTTTATTTCGTCTCAAAAATAAATTGAAGGACAAGCCGGAGTTTCAAGATTACGCCGATTCTCTCGAAGCGATTTCAAGCGAAATTTCCCACCTTGAAAGAATGGCTAATGATTATAGTTCTCTTGCGAAAATGCCCGAAATTGATTTTCAAGTTACCAATTTCAACCAGTTATGTCGGGAGGTTGTAAATCTATACACCGGGCAGTTAGAATCATTTCAGTTTGAATTCAAATCCGGAGCGGAAAACTATTATATTAAAGGTGATGCCGATCGTCTGCGTGAAGTTATGGTCAATATAATAAAGAATGCTTTAGAATTTTGCGCGCCGAACGGTGTAATTATAATATCAAATGGTGTGAGCGGCGGGCAGATTTATTTTGAGGTGGTTAATGAAGCCGTAGATATCGATGTTCGGGATTTAAAATCGGCGACCATGCCGTACTTCACAACCCGGCCAAACGGAACCGGATTGGGATTGACAATCGCCGAGAAAATTATAATCGAGCATGGGGGTCGATTTACAATTAGATTGAATGACGGACAGACAATCGCGCGGTTTGAAATTCCGAGACATGTTGAGAGAAATGAAGGTCATGATATTAATCATTGACGATGAAAAATATATTCGGAGCTCTCTTTCCGGTATGCTGGCGGATGAGGGGTATGATACGGTTACGGCCGAATCGGCTGAAAAAGGTGAACAGATATTATTTAGTCAGGATATTGACCTGATCCTCCTTGATATTCAAATGCCGGGAAAAGACGGAATTACATTTCTGGATGACAATCGCAACCGCATAAAAGATATACCGGTAATTATTATCTCGGGCAAATCAGATATCCCGACGGCTGTTGTGGCCATTAAACTGGGGAGTTTCGATTTTATTGAAAAACCGTTGATGCCGGAACGAGTTCTCGTTACTGTCAAACAGGCTCTAAGACTGCGCAAATCGTTTAAGACCGAAGAGAAATTATCTCAGAAAATTCTGGATAAGTATGAGATTTTCGGACAATCAGAACCGATCCGGAAAACAAGGCAATTAATCGAAAAAGTCGCAGGTAGCGACGCAACTATTTTAATTACCGGAGAAAACGGTGTCGGCAAGGAATTAGTCGCCTATAATATTCACTATAAATCTTCCCGACGGGGGGAGCCTCTGGTCGTAGTTAATTGTCCGGCAATTCCAGAAAATCTATTTGAGTCGGAATTATTCGGTCATGTGAGAGGGGCTTTTACGGGAGCTCAAAAAGATAGAGTCGGTAGATTTGAAAAAGCGGGAGGGGGAACTCTCTTTCTCGATGAAATAGGAGACTTGACGACAACCGCCCAAACCAAACTCTTGCGTGTATTGGAATCGGGGCAATTCGAGAAGGTCGGTTCCGATGTGACTCAGACTTCTAATTGCCGTATAATGGCGGCCACGAATCAAAACCTGAAGAAACGTATAGAGTCTTCTTCGTTTCGCGAAGATTTGTATTACCGGCTCAATGTGATTTCTATTGAAGTGCCTTCTCTTAGAGATCGAGTAGAAGATATCCCTCATTTGATTAATCATTTTCTACAGCTGGATTCTTCGGAAAAACAATATGCCTTTTCGGCCGATGCCCTCGGATATCTTGCGGCCCAAAGTTGGCCGGGGAATATCCGACAGTTAAAAAATTTCACACAGCAAATAATGTTTACCTGCGAGCCGGATGAAATTACGGTCGGAATTATTGAAGAGATGCTCCAACGTGGAAAAAGCGAATTTCATTTTGATTCAGCCAAAAACGATAACAAGCTTACCAATGCCGTGCGTCAATTTGAGAGGGGTTTTTTGTCTGATCTATATCAAAAGCACGATGGCAATATCGCGGCGATGGCTCGATATTTAAATATGGATCGCGGCAATCTTTCCCGAAAACTAAAATCACTCAATATAATGTAAATTATACCCGGTCAAAACTTAATGAATCGTGTAAAAAATACATGGTGTAATGAATAGAATTCTCGTAAGTTAAGGCATGATATTGGATTGGATTTCGGGCATGTGATTTGTATGTCTCCATTGTAAATATGGAGGAGACCGTAATGTTACAATGGACTAAAATAGGTTTAATGTCGATGGCAGTAGTATTCTGTGTGGCCTTTCAGGCATATGCGGACGACTACAAACCATACTCACAGGATGCTTCCCAAAACATTATTGCCAAATTGATTGCAGATTCCGAAACCTGGGAATTTGTAATTTTCGGAAATGGAGAATCGCGTAATTACACTTTCAATATCAATGATTTTACATATAAGAATGGAGCGATTTATTGCAGTCCCGATTTCACAATGGACAAGACTGGAATTGAATCTCCTGAGTTTTCACTCTTATTCAAGGATGTGAAAACGATAAATAGCTCTTCCGGTAAAGCGAGAGGTCAATATATACTTGAATTTATCAGCCGCGGTGAACAAAGCCGGGAATCGTCTTTTCGGAGACGAATGCGCGACAAATTATCCTTTCGAAATTCGCTCATAGTTGAAGAAGACGATTTTCTGCGTGGATCGGTTATCGCCTTTCGTGGCAATGTCAGAGTTTATGGCGAAGTAAATAGAGATGTCATAGCGCTGATGGGTAATATTACCGTCGGTGATAAGGCTGTCGTCAGGGGAGACGTGATTTCTGTAATGGGTCGGGTTCGCCTCGATAAAAAGTCATCGGTTTATGGTGATATTAAATCTAAAAAGGGTAAGCGAATTACAAGAAGATCGCGGGCGCGGCGCTGGAGAAGCTACGACAACGATATCAGGATGAGCGGCGATGCCTCTTATAATCGAGTCGATGGTCTATCATTATTTAATGGCATAAAATATCGTCATGCAGATTCACTGTTGCCATCATTTGAGCTCAAAGGGGGATATGCTTTCTCGTCCAAGCGCTGGAGATACAGCCTATCCGCTTCTCAAACAGTCATACGAGGCAAATGGCCGCTGGAGCTGGGGGGCAGGATATATCGTTTGTTAAAATCAAGCGATGATTTAATCATTTCGGATAATGAAAATACATTATTTGCTATGCTCTTCAATGAGGACTGGAAAGATTTTTATGAGGCAGAAGGCGGTTATGGCTACGCCCGGTTCAGTCCTTGGGATTGGAATCGTTTTGAAATCGGATATTTATCGGAAAAACAACGCTGGCTCGATGCCCATCCGCGGTTATGGTCAGTCTTTGGCAAAAAGGAATTTCGAGGAAATTTCAATACCGTACACTATGATACATTACAAATTTTAAAATCCGACTTTGATGATAAAACTATAAGCAGCCTGATGCTCACATATACGATTGATACCCGCGACGATGAAAAGAACCCGCGCCGTGGGTGGCTTGGTTATGCTCGATATGAGTATTCTCCGAAAGAATATAACGGCGATTTTGACTTTAAGCGATTTGAAGTCCGACTCAATCGATATAACAGGTTCAATCGTTATCAGTACATAAATTTAACGGGCGCTTATGGGTATGTTTCCGGCGAATATATTCCTCTCAATCGCCAGTTTTTTATTGGCGGTTTAGGGACCATGTATGGTTATCGGCATAAAGAATTTCGAGGGAATGAATACGTCTATGCGGGGATTGAATATCTCTTTAATATCCCGCGTACAGATTTCAGCCCATTAATCCGGTATGACGGAGGAAAAATCGCCGAACACAGGTTGGCCCGTGGACTTAAATGGCATAGTTCAATAAGTGTCGGTGTTGAAATTGACAGGAGCGTTAAAATATTTTTTTCAAAGCGACTTGATCGAGACGATAGAGATCCCATGTTTTATGCCCGATTCGTAGCGGTTGGCGATATTTCAACGTTCCTCGATTAATTGGGGTTTTGATTTGTAAATTGGTAACGGCGGCAAAAAATAATTGGAAAATGGGCGCGATATTTGTATCAATGATATTTTGCGCCCTAATTTCCGGAACATATGCCGACGATGAATCGATAGTATTTGATTATGATATTTACGGCGCGAACGATTCAATCACAGTTTGGCTGGATTTAACTCCTATTTTAACGCAACCGGTTTTGGAAGATTTGCTGGCTGGTTTGGATATTTTCCTGAGCCTTCGTTTCAAAATTGAAAAACCTCAAAAGCTATTTGGCCACAAGACAATTTATGAGTTAAAGACGGCATTACTTCTAACTCATAACCTGACAAAAGATAATTATAATATCAGGTATTCTCTAAATTCTCAAAGTGCAAGCTCTTTTTTAAATCAAATGGACATGTCAGATTATCTCGCTGACTCACTTCAAGTTAAGCTAATACCTCTGGATCAGTTCAATACCGATGAACGGTACAGGTTAAATATTGAGATTTTATCCCGTTCAATTTCGCCTTCAAAAGTTAATCAAATTCCCGAATTTTCGTACGGAACCGGCCAGTCTTCGGAAGACGATAGTTTTCTCGGTTCCGCACTTAATAAATTTCTGGAAATAATCGGATTTGGCGAAAATACCTACCATTTTACTTCGCCTCATTTCAAAATTGATCAACTGGAAACAGAATCGGATTAACTAATTATTTTCCGCCTAACTGCCGATAAATCGAGTAGTTAGAAACAACCAGGCGGAGCACGTATGTCCAATTCTGCGAAAGAAGATTTGAGTAAGTTTAGGGTGGAAAATACTGAATCACCGGGGGGGGATTTCGGCTCAACGACCGACCGAATTCAAGTTGACAATGTCCTGGCTGAAATGGAAAAGACGCTGAATGATATTGTCAGTGATAATCCACGCATATCAGAAGAAGCCAATACTCATAAGGTCCGGCTTGATGACCTCAAAGCCATATTAGAAATTTCAATCGGAATCAATTCCGCTTTAATTCTGGAAGATGTTCTGCAGGTGGTTATGGAAAAGGCAGTGGAACTGCTTGCGGCTGAACGCGGTTTTATAATGCTGCTTGATAAAGATGGGACCCTGCAATACAAAACCGCCCATAATATTCGCCGCGAGGAAACCAGAGATGATACCTTTAAGATTTCGTTTTCAATTGCCAATAAAGTAGTACAAACGGGCAACCCGATCTATACCTCCGATGCTTTGGAGGATGAGAGATACGCTAATCAAAAATCAGTCGTGGAATTACACCTCCGCTCAATTATGTGCGTTCCGCTTAAGATAAAGAACACTGTAATTGGAGTTGTCTATCTTGACAACTCGTCACAGGCGAAACTATTTCTGAAATCTGATTTATATTTATTTGAGTTATTTGCCCAGCAGGCGGCGATCGCTATTCATAATGCCCAGCTTTACGGCCACTTGAGCCGCATGAAGCAGTACAACGAGGATATAATTGAGCAATCTCCGGTCGGCATAATCGTTATTGATTCTGATTATAATCTCATCACGATAAACGATGTCAGTTTTAAGATTTTCCAGGTGAATAAAGGTTCTATTATTAACGGTGCCAAAGAGAGAGGGCAGAATAATTTTACCGATCTCGTGCCGGATAAAGAATATGATAAGTGGCACAAAATGATCGAACCGGTAATTTCGGGTCTGGGCGATTTTGTAGAGGATCGATACTTTCATGATACCGGATATGAAGAAAAAGTGCTGTCGTTGAAAATATCGAGGACCGATTCTCTGCCAGGTCAAAAAACCGGAGCCATTCTCATTGTCGAAGATATTACCGAAAAGGTGATTCTTGAAAAATACGTGATCCTGTCGGAAAAACTGGTCGCCAAAGGCGAGATGGCGGCATCCATCGGGCATGAATTGAATAATTTCCTTTCGATTATATCCAATAGCGCTGAATTGATTCAGATAAATATTGATCGTGGGCAATATGAAAAAGTCGGCAAAAACATTCACAGTATCGTCGATAATATCGGCAAAATAAAGAGATTTACAAACGGCCTTATGGATTTTTCCAAGCTCGAAACCGAAATGGTCATGTTTGATATAAAACACCTGATTGACGATGTCATATTTACTATTAAAACCCAGAGACGATTCGCACCAATTGAATTGAAGATGTCATGCGAAGAGGAGTTTCCGGAGGTAAATATTGATGTCGGCCAAATCCAGCAGGTTTTGCTCAATCTCCTTAATAACGCCGCCGACGCCATGGAGGAATCCGAAAATCCGTCAATTGAATTAAAGTGCATATTGGGTAACGACCCGCTTACTCTATTGATTAGTGTCTCCGATAATGGTGAGGGAATCCCTGAAAATATTATAGAAAAAATATTCGAGCCGAACTTTACGACCAAGGACAGCGGACATGGTCTGGGATTGTCCAATTGTTTGAAAATCATTAAAAATCATGACGGTGACATCAGGGTTGACTCAGTTGAAGGACAAGGTACGACCTTTACGATTTCATTACCCTACGGTCAACTTGATTCGGATGATTAAAGAGGCTGTCGGTGACTATTATTTTTCCTGAGGATTATAATGTCATTAAAAAAATCGGCGAGGGTGGTACTGCCGAAGTATTTTTGGCCCGTCATAAAAATATCTCCAAACCTATCGCAGTAAAGTGCTTTTTCGATGACATAAACGATCAACCCATTGAAACCGAAAAAACAATTTCGCGGAAAATTCATTTCCCTGGTATTGTAAAGTGCTTTGATATGGGAGTCGCTTCCAATGGCAGAAAATTCGTCACTCTCGAATATTGCGAAGGGCAATTGCTGGAAAAACTCGCGGGGAAACTGTCCGAAGAGAAGTTTCTCGCGGTTTTATCGGCAACGGCGGCTGCACTCTATGTACTGCACAGCGCCGGTTATTGCCATAATGATTTAAAACCTTCGAATACATTTTGTCCCACCGATTTTGACGATGATGATTTCGCGCTGACTCAGTTGTTCTACGTAAAGCTGTCCGATTTTTCCCTGGCGTCTGATTACCGGATTTCAGGTAGTCCGAAAACCTCAGGAACCGTCGGTTATATGTCGCCGGAAATGATTTCGGGTCAGAAATTAACGCCGCGATCCGATCTATTTTCTTTCGGCGTCATGGCCCATTATCTGGCTTCGAGTTCGTTGCCATTTCGATCCGATAAAAATGATCCTCTTGAAGTTAATGCTCAGATAACTGAGGGCGAGAGGCCTGAATTGTCCGGTCTGGGAATTGATTTTTCTCAATATACAAAAGATTTAATTACCTCGTTATTAGAGATAAATCCTGAAAATCGGCCATCATCCGCTTTTGAGTTGTTGGAGGAGCTGGCCAGAGCCGGCTCAGTATACCCGTTCCGGAAAGCGGTTCGGCCTCGGCATCTTATTGCTGGAATGGATGCACTGGATGAAAATAGTCTTCCTGAGCTTTTTGGAAAAAACAGCTTCTCAACGGAACAATTGATATTTATTGAAAAGAGCTTGCTCTATGATCCGGCCGGGATCAGGATAATTCTGGAACATAATTTCGACAATGGCCGGTTTGCTCGATTGGATGGAAGCTGGGGCTGGCAAAATCCGTCTGTCGAGTGTATCGAATGGCCCGAACGATTAAGTCGATTCGCGTTGCGACCGTTGTACGACTCCTCGCTTTCGCTCAAAAAATTTGCCTTAGCCCTGGCCGTGGTAGGTATAGAGGAAAAAGTTAGAGATATTGCGGAAATAATTTGTTCTAATTCAAAAATTGCACTTAGTACATGGCGGAAAATACCACAACCGCGACGGAGGATGTTACTCGCATCGCTGAACCGGAAATTATCATCCAAAACTCGCAGAATTGTATCAAAAAGAATTGAAAGTACTTTTGACAACTCTGATTCCTACGCAGGGCTGCGCGGGAATTTATTACTGCAAGCCGAGAATTATAAGCAGGCAATAAACTCTTTAATGAGAGCCATCGATAAGACTGTTATTAGCCAGGAAAAATCCCTGGAATATCTGGATCTGGCCTTCAAGGCCGCGCAAAATCTAAATGATTTTTCCCGGCAAGCTAAATTGATGTATCGACGAGCCGGTATTGAAAAAGAAGCAGGTTTGTTGGAAACTGCCGAAAAATCCTTTCTCAGGGTCGTTGAACTCTCACAATGTGATGAAAACGATTCACTGGCGGCCCAATCCTATAAGATTTTGGGAGATTTATACAAGGATAGATCGGATTACTCTTCGGGAATACGGGTTTTAAATCAGGCCAGGATATTATATGAGCGGTTGGATGATACGCTCGGGCTTTCGCAGACTCTCAATAATCTTGGTAATATGTACTGGGTCGCCGGAAAAATGGACAAAGCTCTGGAACAGTATGTTCAGGCTCTGGGACTTCAAAGACAGCTCAAATCTCAGCGAGAAATAGCCTCGACCTTAACCAATATCGGATCCATATACGTTGTCCGCGGGGAATACGATAATGGAGTCAAACATCTTTCCGAAGCTCTGGAAATCAAAAAAGATCTGGGCGACAAAGGAGAAATTGCCCGCACCTGGAATAATCTCGGAGTGACCTATTTCATGATGGGAAAAGCGAGTGGCGCCATAAGCGCTTTTCAAAAATCACTCAAGCTCAATATTGAAATAGGTGTCAAAGTAGAACAGCTCCTCAATTATGAAAACCTGGCGGAGGTCTGTCTATTGGCCGGCCGATTAAACGATGTCTTGGGATATCTCAAAGAAGGAAATGCAATCGTAGATATCCTGAACGACGAAGGTCACAAAGTGACGCTATCTCGCCTGACGGGACAAATGCTCCGACGGATGGGTGTCTATTCCGAGGCAGAATTCCAAATCCGCAATGCTCTCACATCTGCTATGCAATTGGGGCATAACGCATCAATTCTGCCGTGCTATCTTGAACTTTCAAAATTATATATCGATTTGAATGATTTTACTCGAGCCGGAGAATATTTGGAAAAAGCCAGAGATTTAGCCTGTGATCTCGACGACAAACAGGCTCTATTTTTCATAAATATTCACTGCTTTATCATTTCGGGCGAACAGAAATATATTCTGGCTGCGGAACAACTGCAATCCGAATTAAAAACACAACGCGAGTTGTCAGTAATTGGCCTGGTTCAACTGGAAAAAACTATTGAAAGCCGGGAAAAAGCAGATATTGAAAAAATTGTTAATGGAGCGAAAGCCTTTTTCTCCGCAATCAAGGAAGATATAGATTTGCCGCGATTTCATTTAGATATGGCAATGTGCGAGTTCAACGAAAAAAAACATGATGCAGCCCAGGCATCTTTGAACAAAGCCCTAAAAATCGCAAAGCATAACGGAATGCTTCCCGAACAATGGCAGGCATCGTGTTTATTATCTGAAATCGCGTTTGAGCTTAAAGATTTCGAAGATTCATTTGTTCATTCCCAAAATGCATTGGATGGACTCAAAAAAATATCAAAAAATATAGTTGACACTGGAAAACTCCAGAAATACTATACCGATAAGAGAATTATTAAGCTTTTGGGACGGTTAAAGTCTCTTAAATCTGTATTAAGCAATAAGAAAGGGGCCGCCATCGGCAGCCCCTGACTTGACAGAATTGAAATTCGCGAGGGTTAATTCCTTCGCGGTTTCAATTCTACTGACCACCCATGCTCATTCCAGGAGCAATCTTCTCTTCGAGAACTTCGATTTCGAGTTCATAGATCATCGGGTTCACCTCCTAAGTCATTGAGTCCGATAGAGAGCCATCAGCATAATGCTGAGTGGTTTTTTTTATTTGTCGTTGGGATGAAACACCGAAGTTACAATCCCTGTAACAAATTCACATCCATGTGTGCTGAAAATCGCGATTCAGCATACAAATCAAGTATTATATTTCTTCCCTGTCAAGAGCCAGGAAGCAATATTTAATACGAAACGTTGTGCGAAATGTTGCAACTTATTATTAATCAGTTATTTATGAAAAATAAAAAAAATCTACCACCATGACCAGAATTCTACCCGCAGATTGGATTTTATGCGATTTGATATAATACTAAAGAGGGATGACTTACCGCATGAGATTTTGGCGTATCCGCTCATTCCGTCTTTGAGAACACCGTCCGGGTTATCAAGCAAAGCATACACAGGGAAACGCGACCTGTCATCGGTTGAGTAGGCCAAATCTCCCGAATTGGATATCTGTGTGACCTGACCGTTGAAAAGCCGTGACGGGAAACTGCGAACCTTAACCGAAACATCAGCGTCGGTCCGAACCAATTCAAGAAAATTATCGGTAATCGGCATGGTGATTTCCGCTTGAGACATATCAGCCACTTTGAACAGAAGTTCATCGCGATATTGAGCTACGATGACTCCATCAATGGGAGTAACGATTGCCTGGGCCGCTTCCTGCGTGGTCAGATAATGTATTGTAGCCTTTTGTGCAGAGATTTTTGATTCAAGAATGTCAATTTCTTCCTTTTTTGGGGGCGCTTTGATCAATTCCAGTCTTGCCTGAGCTTCTTTCAGGTTTGACCCGGCCACCTCCAGAAGCGATTCGCCATGTTCCATTTCCTGTCGGGCGATTAATTTCTTCTCAAATAATGACTTATTTCTATCGACATCTTTTTGCATTTGTTCGACGGTAGCTTCGGTTGCATTTACGGCCGCCTGTGCCGATGCGATCTCTTCCGGTTTTGGAGGTGACTGTATAAGAGCCAATTCATTCTGCAAACGGTTCATCTCAGCCCGGGCGGCGTCAAGGTTGCTCGAAACCTGACTGGAAATTATCGTCGCAAGAGTATCGCCCTTTTTGACGAGATCGCCTTCTTTGACTAAAGGTTCCAACCTCAAGACGGCCAAATCTCCGGATGATAACTGAATATGCTCGGTGCTAAACATCCTCTCCGAGCCGCTTTTCCTGAGATATAAATCCAAACGTCCCTGGCCCGATTGGTGAACGATGCGAAATTCCGCTTTTGGTTGAATAATGATTCCGGCTCCAACCTGATGTTGAAATGGAATTATAAACAGAAAGACAATTGCCACGACAAAGATGCTTGTGAATATCACTATGTTTCTTGGTCTGAATGCCATTGCCCGCAATACCTCTCTTTGCGTTACGAATCTTATAAATTGCCAAGCCGGTTTATGGAAAATAATAATCAGCAACGCCAAAAACAATATAAAACCGCCGCCGGCGAGGTTCTCGACTAGGAACCGATAAACGATGCGGCCGACGATCAAAATAAGAAGCAGGGAATAGAATGAGGCCAAGATAAAATATGATAGCATAATTCGAGACTGACGCGATGGCGGTTTTTTGAATGCGATTTCTACTCCGAGAAATTTCTTGAAATTTTGTTTCAAGTATTGAAAAGACCGATCGCGCAGATTGGGGATATTGACAATTTCCGACAGGAGATAATAGCCGTCGAGCTTAATCAATGGATTAAAATTGACAAGGATTACCAGCAGATTAATATTTGCGGCCAGCCAGAAAAAGTGATTTATATCTGTCCCAATTACGGTCACACGCCAACCCAGGACTGATGCAGCAAACAGCACCATTTGAAAGAATAGTCCCGCCCAGATAACCGCCAGGCGGTGTGATTTCTTTTTGAACAACCACGAATCGGAAAGGTTTGAGTAGAAACAAACTTGAAAATACAAAAGCAGGAAACCCATTTCCCGTACCTGCCCGCCAAGATGTCGGCAGGTTAGCGAGTGCGCGAATTCGTGGAGTAAGATGACAAGGGCGAGAACGATGAAGATAGTCAACAGCGATCCCAGAGAGAATATGGCCGTTGGATTAAAGCGAAATTCATAAAAATTGGCAGAGTAAACCAAGAATCCGGCCAAAATAAACAGAATCATGGCCATGACTGCGACCGGATGAAATAGAAACCTTACGATGGGGTAAATGGCGTTTAAGATACCTTCCGGATTAAAGGCCTTGATTTTTACAAAAAGTAATTTAGAAAAGAGGCTTTTTTTAGTCTGAGGTTTATATCGCCCGGCCGAGATTTCATATTCCGACCGAGAACCTTCGAAAAAGTAAAGGGAATCGATCTTTTTACCGAATTGCTCAATGGCTTCGGGAGGAATTTGTAAATTAAATTTCTCCAGCATCCGTTTGGAAATAATTTCATTATCTGTATTCCCGTTAAACTGATTGATTAAATAAAATTCCGGCTCACGAACTCGAAAATACCGAAAAGTTATAGGATCCTTTAGTACAAATAGCTTTTGTCCGCCTGTTTCCTGCTCGGAAACGACAAGATCCGAACGTAGTTTTGGATAGTAACCTGATGACGCCATACTCTAATCTATATATTTCAATTGCTTCAGGAAAGAAATTTCAGGTATGTTCCTAATCTCTCAGAGAAAAAAAACAGTTGACATCAAGCCTGAAATATATATATATCGATATATGTCGAATAGTCGAATTATAGATAACGAAAGATACGCCCGATTTTTTAAGGCGTTATCAAATCCGAATCGGTTTCAGCTGTTTCTGACTTTGGTTTCCTGCTGTGGCACAGATAGCAAGTGGGAGTTGGAAGATTCCGATGAAAATTGCGTCGGCCAACTGGGTAGCCAATTAAATCTGGCGCCGTCGACCATTTCGCATCATATAAAGGAACTCAACCAGGCCGGTTTGATACAACTGGAAAGGTCGGGTCAAAAAACCAGATGCTGGATTTCCAAAGATGTCGTTACCGAGCTGTCTCAGTTTTTTAAGAGCTGTTGCTGCGGTAATTTGCATGACGTTTTTAACCCTTCAGGATAATCGAATAGAATGAGAAATTACAATGGGTGATAATTATCTCGAAAACAATGATAATAACGAGCGATTGAATAAGTTAAATGCTGATTCGTGCGATTGCAGGTCGGCCGATTGCTGTTCTACCGACGGTCGCGAGCAATCATCAATTGGCCGAAAAGTAAAAAATATCATATTTGCTATTGTCATGTTAACCGCGGTCGCATTAGCTATTTACTCACTGGGTTATCAGGAAGATGATACCGCCAATGCCGGTGTTAACCAAGGTGAGCTTAATAAAACTTCTTTCTTTACCGATGATTTACTAACGGATTCGGATTTTTTATATATTGTCCTTGAAGGAGCTGGCTCGGCAGTAGAGAAAAATCCTGAAATCTTAAGCTTGGTCGAGGATGTTGCCGAGTCGATTCGGAAATCCGGAGTTGATATTATAACCGTCAAAACCGCGCCCGGCGAAGAGTTATTTTCTTCCGCTGTTGACAATCTGAGTATTCAGGATCTTCCGGCTGTAGTGGTAGCCAAAAAAGGTAAAGCGCCGGCGATATTGACGGGTGAGCTTTCTGAAACAACGCTAATGAAAGCCTATTTATCGGGCGGATGTGATCCGGCGACTTGTGATCCAAATAATTGCGGTAATTAGGCGCGCCTAATGATTGAAACATTGCGACAAATAGTGGATAGCCCCGAATACGGCTGGATTATATTGCCAGCCTCACTGGTGCTGGGTTTGGCGGCTTCGGTCAGTTCATGCTGTACTTTGCCGGTTCTGGGGGCAATAGCCGGTTACAGCGGAACACGGGATCAGATAGATAAGAAAACGATTGCAGTAACGGGTTTATTTTTTATGATCGGGACAATGCTGGCTTTGGGATTACTTGGAGCCGCGACAGGATTTATCAGTCAATTGGCCGGGAGCGCTCTGGGGAAATACTGGAAGGTTTTTGCGGGATTGATAATAGTTGTACTGGGAGCCGCCTCTCTTGATTTGATACCGTGGAAAATTCCGGGAATAGTATCAAATTATAAGCCGACGGTGCCCGATTCAATCAAGGGAGCCGCCGTTTTTGGTCTTGTAGTCGGGGGAGGAACTTCGGCCTGTACGGTTGGCTGTAATCCGGCATTGGCGGGCGCGATTGGCATGGCGGTACTCCGAGGTCACACTCTTTGGGGAATAATTATTTTGGCCTTTTTTGCGATAGGTTATTCCTTTCCGGTCGCCGCTGTCTTAACCGGTTTGTCTTATGGTAAGGCTGCTATTTTTAGATCGGAACGAGCGGCGAAGATAATACGTTATACAGCGGGATGTATTCTCCTTATCGCAGGATTTTATTTATTGATTTTTTAAAAGAGACAGGAAGTATGAGCGAACTTTCGCAAAATAACAAACAATGTTGCTGTCAATCCGAAAGTCCGAATACCGGTTTTGAGTTAATAGCGGATAATAAACAATGGATCGACAAATATATTTCAACACCGATTGGAAAAATCCCGAGAATTAAAACAGTAATAACTCTCTCCGATAAAATTGAAAATTGGAAGCGACGCTGGGGAATCGGAAGGGTGACGCATATTATTCCCCCCGGATTGTATGCCGTGGGAGCGCCGACCGATAAATCGCCGGTATTTGTTTCGGCCAACTATAAAATGAGTTTCGATTGCCTGCGCTCTGACCTTGACGGTTTGGATGGCTGGATACTGGTTCTGGATACGAAAGGTATCAATGTCTGGTGCGCGGCCGGGAAGGGTACTTTTGGTACCGACGAATTAGTAAACAGAATAAAAGTATCCGGTCTTGAACAGGTCGTTTCGCACCGCAAGCTAATCGTTCCGCAATTGGGGGCGACCGGAGTCAGCGCTTTTCGAGTCAAAGAGATGAGCGGTTTTCGAGTTGTCTATGGACCTGTGCGATCCGCTGATATTAAGCGATTTTTGGAGAATCGCATGAGAGCGACGCCTGAAATGCGCAGGGTTACTTTTAATATTGGTGAACGTGTTGTTTTGATACCGATGGAATTTGCCAGCTATCTAAAAAAGCTCCTATTCGTACTCGCGATTATGTTTATCTTAAGCGGTTTGGGACGTGATGGATATTCTATCGAACGATTATCAGCCAACGGAACGCAAAATGTTTTATTGTTCGTTACGGCATATCTGATCGCGGTTATTGGCGTTCCCGTCTTTTTACCCTTATTGCCGGGACGTTCGTTTTCAGTGAAGGGCATCTGGGCAGGATTATTGAGCATTGCCACGGCGGGATTGGTTTTTAATTTCTATCCGCAACTAACTCCCGGACTAATCGCATCTGTATCCTGGATATTTATTATTATAGCCGTTTCCAGTTTTATCGGCATGAATTTTACGGGAGCGTCAACTTATACATCGCTTTCCGGGGTATTAAAAGAAATGAAGTACGCGGTACCGTGTCAAATCTCGATTGCCATATTGGGAGCGGTATTATGGATCGTCGGATTGTTTATATGAGGTAATGAAAAATGCAGGCTTTGAAATATTTACCCGAAGTTGTGACGCTTGAGCTTGATAGATCCAAATGCGAGGGATGTCAAACGTGCGTCATCGTTTGTCCTCATGCGGTTTTTGGAATTGAAAATAAACGGGCGGTAATTCTGCATCGTGATTTATGTATGGAATGCGGGGCTTGCGCCTTGAATTGCCAGTCCGAGGCAATTTCGGTCAGGAGCGGAGTCGGTTGCGCGGCTGGCATATTAAACGGTATCCTGAGAGGTACCGAATCGTCGTGTGAATGCTCTCCCGATTCGTGAAGTGGGAGCTGTTGCTGATATTTTTATCGTGATTAACCGGTTTCCACTTTTCCGGTTGAATAATCCAATTCAGAGCCCATCATACTATGCGGTATGATAAATACGCCAATTAATATTATCGCCGCCGCCAGAACCCAGAAGCGCGGGAATTGAGAATAACGATGACGCCATAGAGCTAACAGCCAGCCCGCAAAGGCCACCAGGGTTTTATTATCGGTCAAATCCCAACCGAAAGGCACGCCGGTCCAGAATTCTCCAAAGGCGAACTTTTGTACAATTGGACCGAGAGTCATCCCGCCCAGCAGCAACAAAACAACCGTTTGGATGGTCAGGCTTTTAGTGTTGCCTCTGGGCATGAGGGCTTCCAAACCGGTACGGGTTGACCACAGCATCGCCAGAAATATTAAAATAATATGAGGCGCCAACACTATATCCGGAACGGCTCCCTTGAACCGGGTTACGACGGTTCTGTCGGCGGGTATATTTACGGAATTTTCATTGCTTATAAGGTGAATATAGTATTCCAGTTTTCCGGCAGGGGGCTGATGAGGTAGATAAGCGACAAGGCTGTCGCCCTCCCGCTGCATAGTTAGATTCGTAAAGTCATCATTAGTATTATAACGTCTGTAGAATAATTCTCCCGCAAGGGACGAATCCGATGCGAAAATCGCTACTCGCTGGTCATCAATGCCGCCGTGACTGCGTTTTAACACAAAGTTAATTTCGATGTTATTTATGGTAATTGAATCTTCCATGGGATAGGTTGGTCCTGTGTATCTTTGATAGAGAGCCGCGGCGACAGTGAGAACTATCGCGAACAACCATAACGCAGTTTTTTTTATCATCTTTTCAATTACGCCCGCAGTCAACTATTTGACGAATTGTGAAATTGTTTAAAGCACAACCGGAAGTATAAATATCTTCCGGTTGCCAATTTGCAATCAAATACGCTTTAAATGATTATTCGTTAGTTTTTCATTGAATCAAGGAATTTCTTATTGTTCTTGGTCTTTTTGATGCGATCAAGCAAAAATTCCACCGCCTCAATGGGATTCATTTCCGCAAGGAATTTGCGCAATATCCAGATTTTGTTGAGAATTTCCGAGCTCTGCAACAATTCCTCTTTTCGGGTGGAACTGCGATTGATATCCATAGCGGGGAATATGCGTCTATCTGAGATACGACGGTCGAGAACCAATTCCATGTTGCCGGTGCCCTTAAATTCCTCGAAGATGACCTCGTCCATGCGCGATCCGGTTTCAATCAGAGCCGTGGCGATAATCGTCAGGGAACCGCCTTCTTCGATATTTCGAGCGGCGCCGAAGAATCGTTTGGGTTTATGTAAAGCATTAGAATCGACGCCGCCTGAGAGAATTTTACCGGAATGAGGCACGACGGCATTGTGAGCTCTCGCCAAACGAGTTATCGAATCGAGCAGGATAACGACGTCGTTTTTATGTTCAACCAACCGCTTGGCTTTTTCAAGTACCATATTAGCCACCTGGACATGGCGGTCGGCCGGTTCGTCAAATGTTGAAGAAACAACCTCACCGTCAACCGAGCGTTTCATATCGGTTACTTCTTCAGGACGCTCATCGATAAGCAGGACGATCAATTTCACTTCGGGATGATTGGTCGTGATGGAATTCGCTATTTTCTGCAAAATGATTGTCTTACCGGCCTTTGGAGGAGAAGTAATCAAACCTCGCTGACCTTTTCCGATGGGACACATTAAATCAATAATCCGCGTCGTTACCTCTTCGGCGCTGGTTTCCATGTTGAACGGATTATCGGGATAGAGCGGAGTCAGGTTGTCAAAAAGAGTTTTATGTTTGGAAACTTCCGGCGACTCGGTGTTAATCGCTTCGATTTTCAATAACGCGAAATATCTCTCGGATTCTTTTGGGGGACGTACCTGTCCGGACAAAGTATCCCCGGTGCGCAAATCAAAGCGCTTGATCTGTGAAGGCGAAACGTAGATGTCGTCTGGTCCCGGCTGGTAATTGTAGTCGGATGAACGGAGAAACCCATAACCTTCATCCAGGATTTCGAGGACGCCTTCGGCGAAAATCATTCCGTCCTGAGTCGATTGAGATTCGAGGATTTTATAGATAAGTTCCGATTTTCTCAGCCCTGAGACCCCGGGAATGTCCAATTCCTCCGCGATTTTCAAAAGCTCGGCAATAGTTTTTGTTTTTAGTTCAGTAATATCCATGGTCTCTACCATCCGTTTATGAAAAGATTTTTTATTCAGTTTTGGGGGGCGGAAGTTTCGTTATTCCAAAGTTTCTACCGGAGCGTCGCCCCATAATTTTTCCAGCGCGTAGAATAGCCGCGTATCGTCCTTGAAGACATGCACCAGAACGTCAAAATAATCCAAAATAATCCAATTAGCCCCTTCGGTTCCCTCCCGATGCGAAACGCGAATGCCCCTATCGCGAAGTCCGCGCTCAACTGCGTTAGCGATGGCTTTCACGTGCACATCAACTGTTCCGGAACAGATCACAAAATAGTCACATACGGTAGACAGCTTTTTCAGTTTTAATATTTTTACATCAAAGGCCTTTTTGGATAGCGCCAGTTTTCCAGCGGCCCGTGCGAGATTAAGAGATGTCAAGGGATTTAAAAAACTCCTCCAAAAAAAATTATCGAGCTTTCCGGCTCTTTTCATCCAGCCCGAATACGTCCCGATAGTCAGCTCCGAGAATCAGAGTTGCCCCGATGTCAAGATAATTATCTTCAATTTCCCGATAAGTAACCGCCGGGCCAATATTCAGCTGCTCCGCCAGCAGATTGGCCGCCTCGAGATCACTCTTTCGAGATATTACAAATGTCTTTTCGACGCCAAAATTATCAAAATTATCAGTGTCGATAACCCGCACCGCCAGAGGTTTCTCGACCGAAACCTCAATCCTATTAGCCAATTTGTTGGCGATTCCTTTTTCACCGCAGCCGTTGAGAACCTGCAGGTTAATATAGTATTCCGTCGGCGGATTTTCCCTGGAATAGCCATCGGAAATCTGGACCATAAATGAAGCTGCGTAGGTGCCAACGACGACCAAAAGGAAAACAATGCTTAGTTCCAAAAACCGAATCGGTTTTTTATTTTTGGCCCGCTTTATGCGATAAGCCGAACCACCCTTTGATTTTTTTGATTTTCTTGCCATGAGATTCTATTGAGAGGTAGGATAAATTACGTGCTCGTTAAATAAATTTCCACGTGCTAATGCCGCCAAAAACTATTCCTCCCCAAATTATACTGTCCAAAGCCGTAGGCCGGGACGGTTTCAAATCCTATTGACATCCTGAAATTATCCGAAGGCTTCCAATCCAGATAACCGGAAGGCAAAAATAAAGCGCTATTGTGTGTACTTCTATCACCGCCGATAAGTGAACCGGGATCATGAAGAATTCCCAAACCGAGAGTCAGAGTTAGGGGTTTAGAGAGCCGGTAAGTAAGCGTACCATGATATAATCCCTGAGATCCGGATATACCGGCCCCGGAAAAGAAACTTAACGAATAAGAATGCGACAAATTCAGGCGGGAGAGATTAAATAACGAAAATGAAGGCTGCTTGCCCAGACCCATATCGTATTTTTCAGTCAGTTCCCTGACCTCAGCGTTATCGGCCATTTGACCGAAACTCATAGATCCCATCATGAAAAATAAGACGCCAAACACAATTAATGAGGATTTCATATCTTTCTCCCAACTTTAACCCAAATTAATGAGTGTCAAATCACTTTGTCAACAAATATAAAACACTAATTATCAATCATCCACTATTTATTATACGTCAAAAGTATAAAATCAGATTATAAATTTCGACCTTTTTCGCCAAAGCGGGTCTCCAAATCGGCCATTTGCTCGACCGAATTGACTCCCAATGCCTCATACGGGTCATCGGTCATATATATCGCCGCCTTGAGTCCCCTGCGCCGTAAAATCTCCATAATATTGGTCAGGTAGTACTCGTTTTGGCTATTGTCGGCTCTGATTTCTTTCAGACTATCGAATAAATATTTACTGTCGAAACAAAATGTTCCGGTGTTAATCTCGCCGATTGTCAATTCGTCGTCATTCGCGTCCTTATGTTCGACAATATATTCGACAATGTTGGTGTCTTTGGTTCGTACAATGCGGCCATAACCAGAGGGATCCGGCGGGGATGAGGAAAGCACCGTCGCGGCCACCTTTTCATCGGTATGAATGGCGATTAAATGGAGCAGTGTTTTAGCCGACAAAAACGGAACATCTCCGGCAACCACCAATATATTTCCCTCAAAATCCCGGAAATGCTCTTCCGTGACCAAAACGGCGTGTCCGGTGCCCAGTTGTTCCGATTGAAGAGTAAATTCCACTTTATTAGAATAATCTGACAGTTTTTCTTTAACCAAATCAGCTTTGTACCCTACGACGACAACGATTTTATCCATACTTAGAGATAACAGGGTGTCGATGAGATGCTCAACCATTGGCCGGCCCATGATTTCGTGTAAGACCTTGGGCAGGTCCGATTTCATTCGTTTGCCTTTTCCGGCAGCCAATATTATGGCGGCGTTTTTCATATGATTATTTATGCTTCTATTATTTTATTGTTTTCGTCAACCTGTACGATATTTGGCTTAAAATCGGCTATTTCGTCAGTGTGCAATTGAGCGTAAGAAATAATTATTACTTTGTCTCCCGGCAATCCCAATCTCGCGGCGGCGCCATTTAAGCAAATCTCTCCGCTGCCCGGCTTGCCCTCGATGACAAAGGTCTCAAACCGTTCGCCGTTATTGATATTTACGACCTGCACCTTTTCATAAACAAATAATCCGGCGGCGTCAATTAAATCTTTATCTATCGTAATCGAGCCCTGATAATCCGGATTGGCGTCGGTGACCGTCGCCCTGTGTATTTTGGCCCGGCAAACTGTTATCATCATAACATTACCCTTTTCACAGCCTTGTCGCAAGCAACCAATATAACATTAACCCGCCAGATGGCAAATGGTTTCATGGGTTTTTGCCGTTAGAAACCTTGACAAAATAACCATTTTCAGAATTCTCGAGAAGGGGCAAATTTTTTAATTCGCTTGAGAGTTTTACAAACTAAATACAAATTCCATCTGGAAGATGGATAAATGAGAAAGCCATTGTATGCCTCATACTTACCCTCAAACTCTGCATCGATTACTCCTTGACAGAAAGCGTATTTTGCAGCATATTGAGGAAGGGTCGGCAGTCACCAATGTTATCAGTCTCCAGTATCGTCGCGGGATGGTCGTAATGATCTTGTTTGATTACGATATTTCCGGCATCAAATCGAGGAGGAGAGAAATGTCCCTGAAGCATGCTCTCTGTATGGCTCTAACGGGCCTGGTGGTAATGGCTTTCGCATCGACCACAGAATCCACCGATTTCATGGTTAACGAGGAAGATTATCCTGGCGCTTTCAAGCAGGATAAGTCGTCAGTTGCCTATGACGGCCAGGGGAATTACGTAGTGTGTTGGCGTGATTTTCGTAAAGGTTTGGCATGGGTCTACTTCCAGCGTTTTGACGCTGCCGGTCAACCCCTCGGGGAAAACAAGGAGGTGGCTGCCGTAAACAGCGGTACCGGCGATCCGGTGCCGGTAGTCGCAATGAATCAATCCGGTGAATTTGTGATCGTCTACAGGCAGAGTTTCTCCGAGATTCACCTGGCTCGCTACGATGCAAGCGGCAACCTATTAAGCCCGGCTTTGCAGGTGTCGGGTATTGGGTTAAACATTCAATTCTGCCATAATTTCGGCATCGCCATGAACGACCTGGGGCACATTACTGTAATATTCCGAGCAAAACAATCAACCGAGGATAACTATCAGGTAATCGGTCAGCACATCGACTTCTCATACGGACCGGTCGGTCAGAATTTCGTTATTGGCGAGGCATGGGAACCGGACTATGACACCCCTCCTAAAGTGGCGATTGGCAATGGGGATCATGTTTTCTGCGTATGGGCCGGTAACGACATGGGCAAGATACACATCGCATTCAACTCCGGGGCGTATCCGGATCCCTTAATCCTGCCGGAAACAGTTATCGACACGTCTTATGAAGTACCCGGAGAATACCGCTACGACACAGAGGATCCAATGTTAGAGATACATCCTGGCGGCATTGCCTGTCTTCTATGGTCAGGTACGTACTGGGATGAGATCGGGTATCACGCTTACTCCTATCGCTGTGACACAACATTTATCCGCATGATCGACATATCCGGAGCACTACTTGTGGAACGACATGGGGTGCTGGAGAATACCGCTACGACTGGGTCTGGTTCTCATTCTGATATCGCAGCATCAGGCTCTGGTTTCAGTATTGTCGGACGCATCTGGCCGGATAAGTTCTACCTGCATGAATTCGATCTTGACGGACTGGCTCCGAATCCCCCAACCACCATAGTTCCCGACGATTCGGGCAACTACCACAACAATCTGATGATTGCACCGATATCTGATAACTCCCTGGCACTGACCTGGCGTTCCTCCTCAGGCTCCAGTGCTGCCGGGGATGTAGTTACCCAGGGTTTCGAGCGCGACGGTACCGGCCTTTTCGACCTGCGCCGTGTGCACGATGACGTCGGTGCCGCGCAGAATTTCCCTGTTACAGCCTTTGATTCTTCCGGTGGCTTCATTGTATTGTGGATCGACAGTCGAGAATCTTATTCTGGGGACGTCTGGGGTCAGCGATACGATGCTGATGGCAATCCGATGGGAGTAAACTTCAAGATTAATGATGATGCGCCTGGAGTTGGCGGTTGCAGTCAGTTAGAAGTGTCTTCCAATGGCTTAGATCGAGCAGTCGCAATCTGGGTCAGGAACACCACGGCTGGCGGTCGATCTGTCGTGTTTCAGGTATTGGATGGTGTAGATTTCAATCCAACTGGACCAAATGTAACGGTGCTAACCCACATTACATCCTTCAGGTACTATTGGCCCGACGTCGCGGTGGCGTTAGATCGATCAATGGTGCTCACCTGGCGTCAGCAGGAAACCGACAGCTACGTCACAGGTACCTATATAGCGGCGTATAGTGCAGACATAGAGAACGTCTCAGGAATATTCAATATCAATGAAGCTGCAGGTCAGGAAATCGGCATGGGGCTCGACGGGCTTCTGTTTGACTATGCTCCACGAATAGCAATGCGCCCCGATGGAGGATTCGCGATTGCCTGGATAGAGATGCGGGATCAGGCCTGGACATTCTGGGATGATTATTTCATCGTTGCCCAGTTCTTCGATTCCCCATGGTCTCCGCTGGGAGGTAACGTGCTGGTCAGCGAAACCTTGAATGGCGTAGTGAATAGTGGCAACGAGGAGATCCCCCCTGATATTGCCGTAAATGAGTTCGGAGAGTATGCTATCGCCTGGACCGGTGGTAGCAATCAGGACTACCTCGGCCTCTGGACGCGCATTTTTAATAGCACCGGTGTACCTCTGAGTCCCCAGGTCCAGTATTATGATCATGAGGATTTCTTCCATTATCCGAGTGCCCGAGTTGCGGCAGGTCCCAACCACGAGTTCCTTGGGATTTGGTATAGTGTTGGAGATGCCGACGAAGAAATCTATGCGCAGAGATTCGGTTCCTCCGGCGATCTTCTGGATGAACCAATGTTGATCAACAGCGATCTTAGTGGTGAGCGACAGAGCTACCCGGTTGCAGCCACGGGATGCAGCCAGTTGGTCATTGTCTGGGAAGACTATCGCGAAGGCTACAACAACCCGGACATCTTTGCTCGACGCACCTCCTGGGGAATTGTTAATTGCGGCGATGCCAATGGTGACGGAGATGTAAACGTCGGCGACGCGGTATATATAATCAACTGCGTTTTCAAAGGCGGTCCGGCCCCTGACCCAATTGAAGCGGGTGATGCCAATTGCGATGGGGACTGCAACATTGGGGATGCCGTATACCTAATAAGTCACGCCTTTAAAGGCGGTCCGGCACCATGTGCTGATTGCGATTAGAAAAGACCGATTTTTCATACAATAAAGTCCGATAATCGGCCTTTTGGAGTAGATTTATTGATTTGATATAAGGTAGTTCAACATTATGCCCCCAAAAACATCAAAATTATTGCCACATCAATTTTTGGGATAAAGTCGTAAGTCATTGAAGAATTATAGATTATTATAATTTCAAATAGTTGCTATTACTTGCCTGGAGCGAGGCTTGACACCGCTTGCGGGGAATGGCCCGGTATTATCCAATTGACAAAACGTAAATGTATCATTATATTACAATAAATACCAATCATTTAATGCAAACGGAGAAAGAAAATGAAGGCGATTTGTGGTCTGATCTGCGGGCTATTTATACTGGGAACCTCTGTTGTTAACTCGCAAGAGTTGTACAGAGGCCCTGAGAGTGTGGTTTTCGACGAGATCAACAATAGGTACTTTGTATCGAACTATTATAACGGCACCATTGTGCAAATCGACCAGAATGGGGATCATAGCTACTTCAATACTAGCTGGGCTCATTGCCTGGGCGCCCAGATAGCCGGAAATACGCTGTACGTATCGGTTGAAGACTGGTTCGGTAATGACTACCTTGTCGGCCTCGATCTGACCAGTGGTGCGATAGTCATGAACCTTGCTGTAAATACTGCAATATGCCTGGATGGGATTACATGGGACGGTGAGGAATTCCTTTACGTTGTGGACGTAAATGGCAGGATTCTCAAAGTAGATATTGCCGCTCAGACGTACAGCACGTTGGTGGGTTTAGCGTCACTTCCACAGGACATAGTGTATGACGGCGCTAACAACCGGCTGCTGGTCGCGAGATGGACTACCTTGAATTCGCTCTTGGCCATTAATCTCTCCGATCTTTCCCTTTCATCGGCCATGGCTGATGCACCCGGTAAATTGGATGGCATCTGTATGAGGGATGATGGTATGGTCTTCCTTTCCTCACACGAAGGCTCCGGCAAGATCTATATGTGGAACGGCCAGTACGACGGCGGGGCGCAGCTGCTTTCCTGGCCGCATTCTATACCGGCCGGCTGCTGCTATAACTCACAGGATGATGTACTAGCGGTGGCTTGCCAAGGTGATAACACCGTAGTCTTTATCCCGCTTGGTGACCCCGATGGTGATGAGATACTCTCGTTATGGGACAACTGTCCGGATGACTACAATCCCGACCAATCAGATTTAGACCAAGATGGCAGGGGCAACGTATGCGATATCTGCCCCGGTTTTGATGACAGTATGGATCAAGATGACGACGGGGTGCCCGATGGCTGTGATAATTGCGTCGATGTATATAATCCCAATCAAGAAGATTCCAATGATAATGACATTGGCGACGCCTGCGATTACGTTTGCGGCGACGCCAATGGCGACAGGAATCCTGATATTGGCGATGCGGTTTTCATTATCAATCATGTTTTCAAGGGCGGCCCGGCTCCTGACCCTGTTGTCGCTGGTGATGCCAATTGTGACGGCAATACCGATGTCGGCGATGCCGTTTATATCATCAACCATGTATTCAAAGGCGGCCCGGCGCCATGTGCGGGGTGTGAATAAATGGACTTTCATGACAGAAGGTCCACTTTATCTTATATTCCATCGCCCCCTTGAATTTGGTCTTGTTTTTGTGGGCCTATTAGGAAACTGGTTTTTAACCAAAAGGGGGTCTTTTATTATTCTTCTCACAAATATAAAGCCCCTATATATTCTTTGAGATTATACCCTTCCCTTTGTAATTCATGGTCAATCCTTGGGGTAAGATTCTGATTGCCATTAAGAATTATTAAGTCTATATTATCATCGCACTTGGGGCATTCTTCATTGATTAAATTTTAGGGGTAACGCGAATGTCTTCGACTCGAGACGACAATGATAAAACGCGTTCTTATATCGTCCTGAACGCGGGCACTGAAGTATCGCACTACAAGATCATCGAGAAGATCGGCGCCGGTGGGATGGGTGAGGTGTACTTGGCGGAAGACACCGAACTCGATCGTAAGGTGGCACTGAAATTCCTTCCCCCGCATCTGGATCAGGACGATGATTGCCGTACCCGCTTTAAGCGCGAAGCTCGCGCCGCAGCCAGGCTGAGCAACCCGCATATTGTAGTTGTTCACGAAGTTGATGAGCACAAGGGACGTCCGTTTATCGTCATGGAATACGTCGAAGGTCAATCCCTAAAGGACATAATTAAATCCGGAGAACTGCCTCTTAAAAGAGTTTTGGAGATAGGTGCCCAAATTTGCATAGGTCTGATTAAGGCGCACGAGGCCGGAATTACTCATCGTGATATAAAGCCATCTAATATTATCATCGATAATGATGGTTGTGCTAAATTGCTTGATTTTGGTCTGGCTACAATTGAAGGAGCAGAGAAAATCACCAGGACGGGTTCTACGACGGGCACTGTAGGCTATATGTCGCCAGAGCAGGTGCGCGGCGAAGATGTTGATCACCGCGCAGATATATTTTCTCTCGGTGTAGTTTTATATGAGATGGTAACCGGTCGTTTGCCATTCGAAGGAGAACGTGACGCTGCCATAATTTATTCAATTCTAAATGAAAAGCCGAAACCGCTTGAAGGTTATAGGAAAAACATACCGGAGGTTATGCAACATCTGATTGATAATGCCTTGAAAAAAGATGTGAACAATCGTTATCAGGCTGTTGTAGACCTTGCAATCGACCTGAATAGTCTATCTCAAGAATTAGAATTTAGCAGTTTTCCTGAGTCACAATCAGGAAAACGAAAACGTCGGGTCTATTATACTGGAGCAAGTTTTCTGCTGGCAGTAGTTGTTGGCTTACTACTAACCAGTATAATTATGCCTGATAAAATGAAGAATTTGTGGCGGTGGCTGATTTCATCGACGGAACGCGGAATTTGCGAAATACAGGTTGAACAGGAGCCATTCGTTGTTGTCATTGCTCCGTTTTTTGGCCGCAGCGATGAAGCTATTGCAGAAGGCACGGTAATGCAGGCTCTCATTGAACGAGAGATACTCAATCAATTAGGAGGAGAGGATGATGTCATAATTCTGGGGAAAGATATAAGCGAAATCCCGGGTACCCATGAGGAAGCAATGGCCTTGGGAGAAAAACACGAGGCATCAATTGTCCTCTGGGGTGAAGTAATTGTTTTGCGCGGGGAAGTTGAAATTCAGCCCAACATCACAGCTGTAAAGCATGAACAAAATCCTATCGGCGACGCGTCTTTAACAGCTTTGGAAGCTAATCTTGAAGAACCAAATCAATTGGCATTGCGAAAGTCCAAAGCAAGTGAAGTGGGGGATATGGCGTTAATGGTTGCGGCCAGGTACCATGGAAAACAGGATTTGGAAAAGTCACATGAAATTCTCGATAAAATATCACAGCCGTCGATTGAATGCTTTATCCTTAGAGGAGATTTGCTTAATCAAGCCGGGAAACGAGTGCAGGCGATTGAGTCCTATTGGAAGGCCTATTTATTGGATACAGTTTCGGTTCGTGTGGCCTATAAATTAGGACGATATTACAGCATGCAGGGTATGTATGATTCGGCCCTTACGATTCTACAAAAATCCCTGACTCATAATCCCGGAAATGAAATGTTACAATTTCAAGTTGCAGGCGCACATAGCTATGCTGGGCAAAAAGAGCTGGCGGCAACTTTTCTTAAAAATTCTATTACAGAATATCCCGACAACGAGCGACTCCGCACCCATCTGGGGTGGGCACTATGGCGCTTGGGTCGCGTAAGCGAAGCCATTACCGAACATAAAAAAGCGATTGATACAGATCCCGAGAACGGTGATTCCTTCTACGGATTGGGATGGATATACGAATTTTCGGATTCACTTGAAATGGCCATCCTTAACTATGAAAGTGCCATTCGGGTTGGCACAAATTGGTGGGGCGAGTTTGCGCCACACTTTACACTTGGAAGGGTTTATTCGAAGCAAGGCGAATACGAGATGGCTGTCGCATCCCACTGTAATGCTCTGGAGCTTTATCCATGGTATGTACCCAATATTAGATTACTGGGAGAAGCCTACGTGGAATTAGGAAAAGGAGATAAAGCACTGGCATTATTTCAGCAGGCGGAAACTCTGAATCCGGAGAACGCACAGCTTCATAGGGAGTATGGAGAACTCCACAAAAGTTTGGGCGACACGGCCGGCGCTATAACAGAATACCAAACGGCAATTGCTTTAGATTATGACAATCGTATGTCTTATATAAACCTTAGGCGGGCATATATTCAGACCGGTAAAAGTGAAGAAGCAATCGCCTGGTTTAATGAGGTGATTTCCCAGAATCCCGAAAGCAGACAACTCCGACTACAGTATGGCAGACTATTCTATGATATAGGCGATACTGTCAATGCGATAGAGCAGTTTAAAAAACTTATCCAACTTGATCCTGAATACGGTGATGCTTATTACTGGTTGGGCTGGGTCAGCGAAACTAATAATTCTTTTGATGATGCGATAGAGTATTATCAGAAGGCTGCGGAATATGGCACAGAAAACAATAGAGAGGTAGCAGTCCGCTCAGCGATAGGAAGGATTTATTTTAAGAGAGGCGAATACGACAAATCGGTGTCAGAATTGGTAGATGCTATCAAAGTAGATCCGTACTTTATCGGCCCTTATTACTATCTTTGGCGAGCATATTATAATTTGGATAAAACTGAAGATGCAATTCCCTGGTTTGAGAGTGCCATTAATATCAATCCCAACAATGTATATCTTAGAACATATTTTGCCGAAGTCCTCAGTTCATTAAATGATGAAGTCGGAGCAATTCGTGAGTATAAAGAGGTGATCCGGCTGGATCCCGATACCAGGCGATTTTCTACTGCCGCCGCATATTCAAATATTGCAGCAATACGGGCAAATCAGGGAAAATACGATGAATTAGTTAATGTAATTGATAAGATAAAGGCTCTCCAGCCTTTAAATGCCTATAATGGGCTGTTATTCGGCATGCACTACTTATCAATGGGTAAATATGAAGACGCCGCTTCAGAGTATATGGAGAGTATCAGGCTCGATTCCACTGATGTTTACAGTCACCTGTTTTACTTCCTGGCGCTTTATCAGGCTGGTAGGTCGGAAGAAGCAAAGGAGTATCTTGCTCAGTATTCATTGACGCTTGAAGATCGGACATGGCCGGCAATCATTACACATTTCCTTAATTGTAATATAGATGAGAATGCACTGGCGGTTGCCTCCGAAAGGGAATACCCAAACTCAACCGAAAGCAAGAGGAAGGGGGAAATGTATTATTATCTGGGCATGTCATACCTGTTGAATATTGGCAATAACACAAAATCAAGTCAACCTGACACAAGTATGGCATTAGAATATCTTGAAAAATGTTTAGATCACGAAAAGGATAATATCTTAGAATATAGGATGGCCAAAGCAGAACTAAAAAGATTGAATGATTTGGGATATTAATCTATTTCCTCTCCATGACCACCCGCGGTTTCAGGTGCTAATTGAAAAGTATGAAAAAGTGCATTGGGGCAGGTGTTTAAGTATAGGCAAAAATACGATCACAAGCTAGTCACGAAACGGTGTAAGCTCTTGTGCCACAACACAATTATTACGAATATCTGATCATACGACCTGTCTCAAATAATTTCGAAGATCTTCAACTACGGCACGCCAATTCATAACTCAATGTATCTCTTTGGATTACCATGAGATTTTCTCTAATTAGTACTTATTTTCATGTGTGGTATTACTCAGTAAGATTCTGATTGCCATCAAGAATTATTAAGTCTATATTATCATCGCACTTGGGACAATCTTCAATGTTAAGATTAAAGGGGCGTCCGCATGTTGGCAAATTTTGATGACAACGATAAAACCCACACACACATCGTTCTTACCAAAGGGACTATTGTCGGTCACTACAAAATCATCGAGAAGATCGGCGCCGGTGGCATGGGTGAAGTGTATCTGGCTGAAGACTCTCAGTTAGATCGTAAAGTTGCTCTCAAGTTTCTTTCCCCCAATCTCTCACAAGACGAAGCCAGTCGTGCCCGATTCACCCGTGAAGCCAAAGCCGCCGCCAAGCTGGATCATCCCAATATAGTCCCGGTTTATGAAGTTGGTGAGTTTCAAAGACGACCATTCTTTGCCATGGCACATATCGCGGGCAAGTCTCTTAGGAAGGTAATCAAAGAAGGTAAACTCTCAATCTCCGATGCAATCGAAATGACCATGCAGATATGCGAAGGGCTGCATAAAGCGCATGAGTCAGGCGTAGTCCATCGTGATATAAAACCCGGAAACATCAATATCGACAGTGAAGGTCGTGCTCGCATTTTGGACTTCGGCCTCGCAACGGTATCGGGTGAAGAGCAACTGACCAAGACCGGTTCAACCCTCGGCACAGTAGGATACATGTCACCAGAGCAGATTAAGGGGAAGAATATTGATCACCGTTCTGATCTCTTCTCGGTTGGTGTGATTCTGTATGAAATGCTGACCGGTCGCCGTCCATTCGAGGGTGATAATGATGCCGCTGTTGCCCGCTCAATCACCGACACGAACCCTGATCCGGTCGCCCGCTACAAATCCGGAACAACGGGTGAGCTTCAACAGATAGTCGACAAGGCTCTGTCTAAAAATCCCTCCCTTCGCTATCAGCACGCCGACGGGATGCTGGCGGACCTAAAGCGCCTCAAGGTAGAATCCAGCCCCGCTAAGAAAAGTAGACTTGGTTTGTGGGCAGCAGGTGCTATTGTCGTGATAGCAGTGACTGCTCTGCTCTTATCGCAACCTTGGCGTCAGACACCTGTCAATGATGATGTCCCTCTGATAGCCGTACTGCCTTTTGACAATCTCGGTCCACCGGAAGATGAGTATTTTGCCGACGGCATGACCGAAGAAATCACATCACGACTGGCCGGTATTCAAGGTCTGGGAGTGATTTCCCGCACCAGCGCCATCAAATATAAGAATGCCGACATGCAACTCAGTGAAATCGGCAAGGAATTAGGCGTTGACTATATCCTCGAAGGTACTATCCGTTGGAGTAAAGAGGGAGAACAAACAAAAGTCAGGATTACTCCCCAGCTAATCCGTGTTTCCGATGACCGTCATATGTGGGCGGATAACTATGAACGCGATCTTATGGAGGTGTTTGCGGTTCAGGCCGATATTGCCGTGCAGATCGTCAATCAACTCGATCTGACGCTGGTAGAAAGGGTCCGCACCGTACTTGCCAGACAGCCGACCGACAATCCCGAAGCATATACCTATTACCTGAAAGCAGTCAGCGAAATTAAAGACCCGGAGATCGATCGCCCGGAGATTCGCCGCTTGATTGCACTTTTTGACAGTGCTATCGCACTCGATCCGGGTTTTGCACTTGCTTATGCCCATAAGTCGATAGCACACTCCTGGGCAACCTTTAAAAGGGGCAGTCTCGTTACGGATCCTATCAGCCACAGAGCGCCGGCAATTCAGGCTGCGGAAATGGCGCTGAGGCTGGAACCGGAACTCTCCCTGGGTCACTTAGCGATGGGAACCTATTATAATCTGGTGGCGGGAGATTACGATCGTGCTCTCGAAGAGTTTGCCAAGGCCCGGTCGGAGATGCACAGTAACTCCGGGTTGCTATACGCAATTGCACTCGTGCAATTTCGACAGGGAAAATTTTATGAAGCTCAGACAAATATGCGCAAGGCAATCGAACTCGATCCACTCACATCATTTTACTATTTTGATTTAGCCAAGATTCTGACATATACGAAAGAGTACCGGGAAGCCATCAGCGTTATCGACCGGGCAATTGCACTGAAACCGGATCGGGCAATCTACTACGTTGAAAAAATGCACTGCTTGCTGAATGGGCGGGGAGACATTGACGGGATGCGCGACGTTTTCCATGAGGCCTGCAAGTATATCGAACCGGTCGAGATAATCAGCCAAAGATTCTGGGGGTTTAATCTCGTAGATACGCCGGTTGATTCTCTGGTTGCCGATTATGTTAGAATGTTCCGGAGTACCGAGTTGTCGGGATTGTTTTACCTCACCATAGCCGAAGGATATTCATCGGTGGGACAAACCGGGATAATGATGGCGCATTGTGATTCGGCAAAGTCATTGCTTCAAGAGCAACTCAAATATGCGTCCAATGAATACGGATTGCACATCGCAATGGCGTATGCTCTGGCGTGTCTTGGTGAATATGAGCAAGCGATTGAGGAGGGAAAAAAAGCAAAGGAGCTGATGTCGGTTGACGGCTGCCACTGGTGAGGACCGATTGTGGTCATGGTCATGACCGAGATTTACATAATAGCTGCAGAGTATGACAAAGCAATAGATGAACTTGAATACTTGATTTCAATCGAGTCTCCATATACAGCCCACACGCTGCAGCTTGAGCCGTTTTTCGATCCCCTCCGCGACTACCCGCGGTTTAAAGCTCTAATAAAAAAGTATGAGAATGAACATGGAATCTGACGACGATAAGACACAATCGCACATCATCCTAAGCAAAGGAACGATGGTGTCGCATTACCGCATAGTTGAAAAAATTGGTGCCGGTGGAATGGGTGAGGTCTATCTGGCTGAAGACACCAAACTTAATCGCGAAGTTGCTCTCAAGTTTCTGCCCCCGCATCTGTGTCAGGATGAAGATTGCCGCGCTCGATTCAAGCGCGAGGCGCAGGCCGCCGCCAAGCTGGATCACCCTAATATTGTCACCATCCACGAAGTGAGTGAGTACCAAGGTCGGCCGTTCTTCGCCATGCAGCACGTGGAAGGTCAATCGCTGCGCGATTTAACAAAGGGGAAAGAGCTTGGCGTTGACAGAATCATTGAGTTGGCTATACAGGTCTGTGATGGCCTGAGCGCAGCTCATGACAAGAAAGTTGTCCACCGAGATATCAAGCCCTCCAATATAGTCATTGACGCTTATGGCCGTCCGAAGATATTGGACTTTGGCTTGGCGGCTATTCAGGGCGGGGAGCATCTCACGAAGACCGGTTCGACACTTGGCACAATCGGCTATATGTCGCCCGAACAGGTAAGGGGACAGGAAATTGATCACCGCAGCGACCTGTTTTCCCTTGGTGTAGTTTTGTATGAGCTAATTGCTAAGATGAATCCCTTCAAGCGTGACACTGAGGCAGCAACGCTGAAGGCAGTGAGTGATGACGCGCCGGAGCCTCTGGCTCGATTTAAGTCAGGACTTCCGGATGGGCTGCAAGCTATCATCGACAAAGCATTAGAAAAGGACGTCAAGACGCGTTATCAGCATGCCGATGGAATGCTGTCCGATTTGATGCGGATCAAGCGGTCGCTTGATTCCGGGCTATCGATTGTCTCAAATGCGTCGCCGTCTCGCCATACAATGCGAACACGGTGGGTTGTAGCCGCTTTTGTAGTTATTGCAGCAGCAATTGTCTTAACTTTAACGAAACCCTGGGACACCGAGACAGCATCCGATCAACCGGACAAGATCATGCTTGCGGTGTTGCCTTTTGAGAATCTGGGTTCGCCGGAAGACGAGTATTTCGCAGACGGGATAACGGATGAAATCACATCTCGATTAGCCTTGGTTCAAGGCATAGGCGTGATATCTCGTACCAGTGCCCATACCTTCAAAGATTCCGAGAAAACTCTCCCGGAGATAGCTCGCCAACTGGGCGTAGACTATATCCTCGAAGGCACCATCCGCTGGGACAAAACGGGTGATACTGACCGGGTGCGCATCACACCGCAGTTCATAAGAGTTTCCGATGACCGTCACCTGTGGGCTGACAACTATGAACGGAGTCTAACACAGATATTCGCCGTTCAGTCGGAGATCGCCAATCATGTTGCCGCAGCTCTCAATGTCGCGCTGGGAAAATCGGAGAGACTGCGAATGGAAACCGAGCCAACTACGAATGTTGAGGCATACGATTATTTCCTGCGCGGAAGGGAGTACTTTGAGCGAGGCGGGCAGCGTAATCGTGATGAACTCGCTATCAGAATGTGGGAACGGGCGATTGAGCTGGATTCCTCGTTTGCCCTCGCCTATGCATGGCTGGCCCGAGCACATTCGTACTCATATTTCAATTGGCCGGAAAAAGGATCTGAGAAACTGGAACTGGCTGAGAAAGCTGCGAAAACTGCCTTCCGGCTGAGTAATCAGGGTCCGGAAGGTCACATGGCAATGGGATATTACTACTATTATGGCTGCAGGGATTACCAGCTAGCCCTGGAGCATTTCTCTCATGTGCTGGTGGAACAACCAAACAATAGCGACGCGATGGAGGCAACCGCCTATATCCAACGTCGGCTCGGGAGATGGGAAGAATCTCTAAAGACCCTGCAGCGTGCCGCAGAACTGGATCCACGTTCAGTTAAGAAGATGACTGAGATGCAGCTCAGCTCGCTGGTCATGAGGCGATATGACCTGGCGAGGCAATACTTCGAGTTGGGTTGCACAATCGCACCAGATGCAAAGGATCTCTACGAGAGAGAGTCCTGGCGGTGTATAGTGGCCTATGGTGACACGCGCCGTGCGCGTAAGGTTCTTGAAGATGGACAGCGATTGATTGGCCCGGGCCAGTTGGCCGAGGAGTTTGAACTCCTGGATATTTATGACCGTGATTTTCAATCAGCCTTGAAACATCGACCCACAGCGGATGCTGCTCTTGCCGACGATGATTTTGACTACTATCTCTTCAAGGGATGGACCTACTTGCTCATGAACGACAAGTCAGCCAGTGTTTCATACTTCGATTCGGCAAGAGTCAGGTTCGAGAACGCCGTCGCTGAAGCTCCCAGCTATTCCCCTCATCACTCTCAATTGGCTATTGCATATGCCGGTATGGGACGAGAAAAAGATGCTATCCGGGAATGCGAAACAGTTTTCAGCCTCATTTCGGATATGGAAGATGCTCTGCTATACCCTGTGGTGTTGTCTGACATGGCTGAAGTGTACATCCTCACGGGGAAGCATGAACTGGCTATCGAGACGCTCGATTCTATTCTCTCAATGCCGTTTGTATACAGTGTGCAAACATTGAGACTCGATCCCATATTTGACCCCCTCCGCGACCACCCACGCTTCCAAGCGCTACTGGAGAAGTATGATGACAATAGTCCGCGATAGGCGCTTAATACCGATGGTTCGACCGCGTATCACACAATGCCTGAAATTACTATTTGTCATTGCTATCTTCTTTTTTCAAGCAGGAATGATTGATGCCATTGACGATACAAATTCAAACACCGGAGGTCAGGAGGTGACCAGGATAGTCCTCTTAGGAACCGGAACCCCAAACGCTAATCCGGAACGCTCCGGCCCGGCAATCGCCATTGTTGTCAACGATACTCCGTACCTGATCGATTGCGGCCCCGGAATCGTGCGGCGCGCAGCCGCAGCTCACAAATCGGGTGTTGACGGCCTGAAAGTCGAAAATCTGAAAACACTGTTTGTCACGCACCTTCATTCCGATCACACCGCGGGTTACTCTGATCTTATCTTAACTCCCTGGGTATTGGGTCGAGATGCTCCGCTCGAGGTATATGGCCCGAACGGAATCGCCGAGATGACCGAGCATATTCTAGCGGCCTACGAGCAGGATATTAGGATCCGTCTCGATGGTCTGGAACCTGCCAACGATTCAGGCTACCGGGTTAATACGCACGATATCAAACCCGGAATCATATATCAGGATACCAATGTCACGGTCGAGGCTTTCGTTGTGAAACATGGCTCATGGCCGGAAGCATATGGCTTCGTCTTCACCACTCCGGATCGCAAGATTGTAATCTCCGGCGACGCGGTGCCATCGGAAAGTATCGTGGAGAAGTGCGATGGTTGCGACGTTCTGATTCACGAAGTCTACTCGGCTGTTAAATTCGAGACTCGATTGCCGGTCTGGAAGGAGTATCATTCCAGTTCACATACTTCGACTCATGAACTTGCTGAGCTGGCCTCAAGGGCAAAACCGGAATTGCTAATACTCTATCATCAGCTTTACTGGGGCGCCACAGACGAAGAACTGCTGTCGGAAATCAGGCAGGGATACGACGGAAAGGTTGTCTCCGGTAATGACCTTGATGTTTTTTGAAACGCGGAAAATAATTGGCGGGAATAGTTTTTGTTAACGACCTGCCGAGCTTTCAGGCATTGATCGAAAAGTATGAGAAGACAGATGGGAAATAATGACGACAAGACACAATCGCACATCATCCTGACGAAAGGAATGATGGTGGGGCATTACCGGATAGTCGAGAAAATCGGCGCCGGCGTCATCGGGCATTTTAACGATGGCGGCGTTGATTGTTTAAACTCATTGTCAATTTTTTAAGATGAAACAATTAGGCAAGTGTGACTATATATTAATCCTTGCCATAAAAAATCCCCGGTACTAAATTTCAAAAATGATTGATGAAAACTTTGATAGTAATTTCTGGATGCGGATAGCATTACAGGAAGCGCAAAAGGCATATCGGATAGGTGAAGTTCCGGTCGGGGCGGCAATTGTACTTGATAATCAACTGTTGGGACGGGGTTACAATCAAACGGAACGCCTTAAAGACCCAACCGCTCACGCCGAAATATTGGCGATTACTTCGGCCTGCGAAGCTATCGGAGACTGGCGGCTGGAAAACGCCGTCATGTATAGCACGCTCGAGCCGTGTTCGATGTGCGCCGGAGCGGCCGTATTGGCTAGAATTAAAAGAATCGTTTTCGGGCCTTCCGATCCCAGGTTTGGCGCCTGCGGGTCGATTTTCAATATCCCGGCCGAACCTCGCCTCAATCATCGGATTGAGCTTGAAGGCGGAGTTATGGCTGATGAGATTTCCGAGATGATGCGTTCGTTTTTCCGGGAAATCCGAAACAATAAAGGGGGTGGCGGTTGATTATTTCAGATATTGAAAAACAAAAGGCGATTATAAAATCAACATATCTGGGTCTGTTCATGAATGTCCTTGGGCCGGCCGCGATATTTTTTGTTGCTGCTTTTATCAAGGGACATGGTTTTCAATCGGCGGAAAATGCTCCGTATTTTCCCAGTTCTCAAATTCATATTCTGTTTTATGCCCTGCTATTTATCAGCATTGCCGATTTCGTGGCGGCTTATTTTATCCGCAAGAGTTTCAGTTCCCGGCCGTGCCCGCCTGATATTGACGCTTATGAGTTTTTTACCAGGCAGATGGTCACGATTTCGGTAGTGGTATATAGCCTGAATTTGATGCATGCTCTCTACGGACTGGCGCTCTATCTTTTGGGAGCCGCCATTGAAATTATGATGTTGTTTGTCGCTTTGACATTTGTCAGTTATCAATTATTTAGGCCGAGAAAAAACTTAGTCGATTATTTGTGCAAAAAGATAGAAGCTGTCGATTGAAATTTTACTTCAAGTTTTCTCTTTACCATTGAGAGATATTTGATTAATATGGGATTCGTCGCGGGCATTTTTGCCCGATTTTATTGATATACGGAGAGGTGCCGGAGCGGTTGAACGGGGCGGTCTCGAAAACCGTTGAGCCTTTACGGGTTCCCAGGGTTCGAATCCCTGCCTCTCCGCCATGAATATATCATGTTTTCAGCTGTCGCATAAATGTCCTGGCTTTTATTTCTCAGTAATCGAAGTTCTATATGTTCCCCTGCCTCTCCGCCATAATTATTTCTAACAATTAATTTCCTTGAATTGCAATTAGTTATCGATAAATGTCTCTCCGGTTTTTAGATTTTCTAACATAGCTCTAACTTTATTTTCCGGAATTAATATGCCGAGTATTCAATTTAAGAAGTCAAAAACAGGTAAAAGAACTTATTATGTTGTCGTTTCCTATCGCGGAAAGCATAAATGGATTAAAGCTGGAACACAAAAACAGGCAAAGGAACTGGCCGGAAAAATCGATTCTCTGAGAAACTCTGAAAGATTGAAAAAACCTGGTCTGGCTACAAAAGATAAAAATATTGATGATTTTCTTCAGGAATATATTAGTCATATGAAACTTAGAACTCATATTTTCACAATGGAATCGTGTGTATGGTAACAGCAATCTATCAGCGTCGCGACGGACTGTTCCCAGGGACAGGGTGACGCAGCGGACAGAATTTTGGTGCGATATTCAAATAATGAATCAAAATTCTCAAGGCATTGGTTCTTTTTTTAGAAAACTATTATTGGCATTCTTAACACGGCCTAGGACCGCCTTTAAAAACATGATTTATTAAATATACGGCATCGCCGATATTAACAGCGTAATCGCAATTGGCATCGCCGGCATCAAGTGGACTTGGAGATGGGCCGCCTTTGAAAACAGTGTTTATGATGAAAACGGCATCACCGATATTGACATCGCCGTCACCATTGGCATCGCCTTTTACATAAAAATAGGGTAAACCCAGATAATTACTTGCCCAGTTCCTGGCCCGAATAACATTTTCGCGGAGATCATTAACAGTTCCATCACGCAAAGAAATCAAGGCAGAGTATGTATAAAAGGTATCAATATTAGTCATACTTAGATTGTCGGCATAAGTCATAGTGCTTAAAAGATTATCTCTGGTCGGCCATACGGAATAATTTGGTTGACTTATAAGATTAAATATATAAAATGGATCGAAACCAGATTCAACAATTCCCGAAATAGGTTCTATCTGAGCCCCGTACGGAACTGTTATTAGCGTGGAAGTATCGTTAAGATATGAACATAGAAATGTTAACCCACCATAGCGGCGCTCATTATCCTGACAACCGACGCCATGACCGCTTATATAAAGCAGATTATAAACACTATCACTTCCCCCCAGGTTTTGGCCTACAGAATCCGGTAACTCCCAATTTGCGACATCGCCTACAAATAAACTGTCGTAAGGATTGTCCGAATACTTAAATATTTTCTTTCTTTGTATAATGAAGTGACAATTATCTTCCCCTGAAGGCGACCACCAGGTAATCTCCAAACCAAAAGTAGAATCTTCGGTAATCATAGTACCGGTTTCAAAAATCCCATAATCTGGCAATGTCTGGGTACTTATCATATCCCTCATCCCAGCTATCGGCCTTAAACCTGATATTGAATGATTCGCCAAATAGGCATCACCTGGTTTTTTATAAGTAATTATTGTCGAACCGAGATCAAGGTATTCGGGATAACAATCCCCTTGATCATAATAATCCATAGTTGCGCCGTCAAATTCTCCAAATGCGCCATTATTAGCAACGGCCAATTTGACACAGCCGGTTTCTACTGTATCCGTAACTGTTGCAACATAGAAGCAGGCGTCGCCAATGCCATCTCCATCACTGTCAGTTTGGTCGGGGTTATAAAGATCGGGACAATTATCATCCGGACAAACATTGCCATATCCGGGATCACCATATCCGTCACCATCGGTGTCAATACAATAATAACATGCATCACCTATCCCATCACCGTCGCTGTCCAATTGGTCGGGATTATATGCATATGGACAATTGTCATCCGGACAAACATTGCCATAACCGGGATTGCCATAGCCGTCCTGATCAGTATCAAAACAATCCCCACAATTTACACCGGGTTCACATACAATGACCTGTCCATTTACTGCTTCCGGAGTATATAATCCCCTGATAGTGGAAAACTCAAAAACATATGAAGAAGAATATGGCTCTATGCGAATCTCATTCTCGGCATATGATCCCGGTACAACCGGCGTGAACCATAAACTTACAATGGCCCCGGTATCCGGTACCATAGCTAATCCATCTACTACTGTCTGAAGCTTAAGAGCGCCGCCATTCATCTGGTCAAGTTCCAGCCAGGTCGGGGGAAAACATGATTCTGTTCGAAGGCCGGTTGTGCTGATAGAATCCAGCATCAAATAACCCGGACCCGACCAGTTCAGGGGGAGTACTATATAATCTACCGGTACTGAGATGCGGGCGCAAATATCAACTCTAACCGGCTGCCATGCTGAGGCCATGGCGTTTCGGACCTTCACCGTATCGGCATAAACCCAAATATCACGGGCAATTGTGGCATCAAAGGTGCCTTCTACAGCGTCAAGCAAAACCGATGTATTATAAACACCAGGCTCAGTATAGGTATGAATCGGAGTTTGACCGCTGCCGGATACTTCATCTCCAAAATCCCAATCCCAGCTGTACGGGGTCATTGATGTGAACCCCTCGAACTGAACGTCAAGAGGAGCAGGGCCGAAATTCGAATAAGCTTCTATCTTGGCATACGAGATCCAACCAGCCAGTGCGTCCTCCGCCCAGCAATGCACACGACCAGCCTGCTGGGGTGTGAAATGGTCTTTGCAGCTCCAAGGTTCGGCATACCCCATATAGTTTGACCAGCCGGTTGCTCCCCAAGGTTGACCCGAACAGTTGTCGATCCCTCCCGGATCGCCGCAGTAGTAGCTGCAGGTCGTAGGCGGGGTATCGGAACACTTATCGCCTTTGATGTCCTGATCAATGCCACCAGGGGAATCGTAGCAGGGACCGCAGGGCTCTCCGCCCCCCGAGGCTGTTCCATCGTACGCGAATGGGTGGTACAAGCCGAGACAATGACCCACTTCATGGGAAAACAACCCGGCATCGCTAGTTTTGGAAGGGTTCATAACGATGCCACCAGCGTAAGTTTCCCCCCCATTCCACGGATCTCTCGCCGTATACGACCAAACGTAATAGTCGTCATTCCAGAAGCCCCAACTTGTAGTCACGAATGTATTGAGATTATTCAAAGGATCAACGGCGAAATTGAATTTTAGATCGTAATCCGTACTAAACACTTCAACTTCGCGATACTCCGTAGAGTAAACGTACCGCCAGTCGTAGACAAACTGGATGCGCCAAGGTTCAAAGTCGGCATTTAGATCAGTTACCATTGTTAACACATCGCTATAGTCACCAGCAGGATTTGAGCCATCATCGTTGCAAACATTCTGAAAATACAGAGAAATATATTTAATTGGCGTATTTTCATCCGGAATATGAGTATCCCGAACTGCGGGGTCGTCGCAAGGGCCGTATGTCGGACAATCAGCGTTTTTGTCATATATTTTTACCTGATCTTTAACCTGCTCCCACAAATATTGCGTCGCGCAACCACCATGCTGTTCTGCGCTATCTTCCTGTGCAATTGCATTTTTCGGAAAACATGTGATTTGAAAAATCAGTATAACCAATACTAATGGAAAATTAGTTCTTAATTGAAAAAGTCGCTTCCTAGCCCCGGGCAATTCGTTAATCATGATATACTCCGCCAGAATCTCCCCAGGATATTTTGTTGGCAATACAGCAATACATTCGAGTATTTATAAACCGTTGCCTTAATTGCATATGACTGCTAATTACAGGCGGTGGTATAATATACTGTCCTGCAATATACTGTACTGTAATATACTGTACTGTTCGCCATTAGTCAAGTATATTACCCCCCATTATCTGTATTCCTTTAATTGCATTCGGAACACGGTCCCGGGTCGCCTTTGAAGACATGATTTATTAAATATACTGCATCGCCAACATTGCACTCGCCGTCGCAATTGGCATCTCCAGCTATTAGCGGCTCAGGGGCTGGGCCGCCTTTGAAAACGTGGTTAATGATATAGACCGCGTCACCCACGTTTACTCCCAGATCGTCATTGGCGTCACCGCATACTTCAAGTATCTCTATAAACTGATTTATGGCAACGTCGTTTAAAACATTGACGACTCCGCTCGGCCATATAACCTTGACGGTATCAACAATAGTAGCGTCGCCCAATCCAAAATGAGCGTTAAGGTTGTTCTGCGATCCATTGCCGGTAAGCGAGGTTATTTCTCTTAATTGCTGAACGCTGGATCCGTTTATTTGCGCGTAGGCTATTATCTTTGCTCCGATAGCTGACCCATTTGAAGAAGTACCTATGCATTTAACGTTTAACCAATTATTATTCCAGCCGTTATTGCGATACAATACATTCGGTTCTCCCTCAGACCAATTGATATGATAAAGATCAAGATAGCCGTCATGGTCGTAATCGGCTGAGGCCACCATTCCTGACTGCCCCGGAATGTTTACATAGTTTGGTTCTTCGATTAATGTAAAATTGGCTTGTCCATCATTTAAATATAGATAATTTGGCGAAGCATAGCCGGTCCGATAATTCGTGACGTATAAGTCAAGATCGCCGTCATTATCAAAATCCCCCCAGCAACTGCCCGAAGACCAGGCGCCGTCATTAACAATATTTTCGCCGGTAATTTCTAAAAATGTGCCGTCGCCATTGTTTAGATAAAGCGCGTTATTATATCCCTGATAACAGGCTACGAATAAATCCAAATCGCCGTCATTATCGCAGTCGCCCCAGCTAATACCGGACGCAAAGACATCGCTGAGGAAATTGGCTCCGGTAATTGCCGTAAATTCACCGCCGTTATTTTCAAACATTACATTTTCGGCATTATACTTGAGAACCATCAAATCCTGATCCCCATCATTATCGAAATCAGCGCAGGCAATTCCATGGGAATGCACCGAGTCATCAACTATCTCTCCGGAAACAACTTTCGTAAAACTCCCGTCTCCCTCGCCATGATATAGCTGGTCATAGCATGGTCCGGAGGGTGGCATGGTGCCTTGATCGGCCACAAAAATATCCAAATTGCCGTCATTGTCATAATCGATCAAGATCGATGTGTATGAGGCTCCTAAATCGGTGGAAACGATATCATCGGTGATTTTTGAAAAACTGGCGTCACCGTTATTTAAATAATATAAATTTTGTGTGATGGAATGCATACCTTTGGTTGCGTAACAGTACTTGCTGGGGAAAACAGGGGAAATGGAGGAGGCCGAGCGCGTGAATGAATTGCTTAAGACATATTTAGGAAATTTAGGATCTGATTTACAGTATTATTGGTACTCCAAAGGTTGTGCCGAATTAGGGGCGAATAATCCCGGTCCGGCCCTTGAATACTTTGATAAGCTGTCAATTCAAACACATAATTTCGATTGGCAATTTATGAAAGCACTGGCCTATTTCGAGAATGAAAATATAGGCCAGGCCGTCGCCGAGTTTCAGCATTTGCAAACCATTTACATCTCGCCACGAGGAACCTGGCAAATTTGGGATGTCTTGTCGCATTATTATCTGGGCCTTGCCTACGAAAAATCGAACTGGTATGATAAAGCTATCGAGCAATATGAATTATTTGATTCAATCTGGATAAATGTCGATGCGGAATTACGGGAAAAATATGATGTTCAAAAACGGATAAGAATTCTTAAAATGAAAATGTAGATTACCGGTTACACCCTTATGCCAATATTCACCAACATCCTTCAACACGCCCCCGACATTTCGTGTAACAGAAATATCAGTAGGGTTATCCTTACATTTTGCTTCTATTAAAAGACGCTGAGGATTTATAAAGAGTTGCTGCACGATGTAATCCGCAATAGCATCAATCTGGTGTTTTTCTCCCCGGCTAAAATCCATAAGCCTGTTCCATCTTGATCCAAAGTGGAAACCGCGGAGCAATTAATCAATTGATGTGTTTTTTTTACCGCCCATAATCATGCGGGCTCCGAGGGCGATAATCAGAATCGGCCAGAAATATCCCCAAAATGTCCAGTGGATTATGCCGACTTCCTTTAACAGTAATAGAACTCCCAGGATAACCAGAACTATTCCAAAAAACATCATTTCCTCCCGATTAGTACTTACTCAATATATCGCCGATTAATTCCGCAGCCTCTTCTAAAATCATTTTATCATCTTCGGTAAAGGCCGCTTTTTTATTCGAGTCTATATCCAATTCACCGATTATCTCGCCATTGCATCTTATGGGTATCACAATTTCGGATTTCGTCTCAAGAGAACAGGCCAGGTATCTCGGATCGGCATTGACGTCATCTACAACAATAGTCTCCTGTTGGCTGACAGCCGCCCCGCAGACTCCGCTATTAAGATCAATTATAGTATGGGGTGTCGGCTTGCCGACATACGGCCCGACATGTAACTTTTCTTCTTTTAAGAAATAGAATCCGATCCAGTTATATTGAGGATAATTGTTTTGAATTGTCTGGGCCGCTTTCATCAGGAAATCAGATTTTTCACCGGTATTTTCGGCGATCTTTCTGATTTCAGCAAGTAAAGAATTTTCCATCATTAATAGCTCCCGAGTCTAAAACTACAATAAAAAGCGTTAATAAATATAAATCAAGAATCCTCTCAAAATATTTGGGATTACAGTCTTGCCCGTAGAACTCTTACACAGGTGTATTTGGTTGCTATTATACAACTTACAGCGTGGATATAGCTACTTCGCATATCTGTTAAAATATATTGCAAAATGCTAATCCAGCCTTTAGGGCCTATGTCTATTGCCGATTTCCTGTAATGGAAGCTTTTCTCCAACCACAGTTTCCATAAAGGGAAGAAAAAGAACATGGCTAATAGAATTTTCGTTGTCGATGATGAAGAATCCATGTGCAACTTCATGGCTATCATGCTCCAGAAGGAGGGGTATGAGGTCGAGACCAGCACTAATGGAAATGATGCCGTAAAACGGATTTGCGACAATGATTATGATCTCGTCATCACTGATATGATGATGCCGGAAATGTCCGGGCTGGAACTTCTCAATCAGGTTAAAGATAAAAAAGAGCATCAGGATTTTATCGTCATGACCGCCTTCGCCTCGGTGGAATCGGCGATTGAGGCGATGAAGCTGGGGGCCTGTGACTACATCACCAAACCATTTAAGATAGACGAAATCAAACTGGCCATTGAAAAGGTCGTTTCTCATAATATAATAGTCGGCGAGAATATTAGCCTGCGCAAGCAGTTGGCTCAAACTCAGGGTTTGGATAGTATAGTAGGAATTTCCGAGCCAATTATCCGGCTGAAGGAATTGATCAAACAGGTTGCCCGGGCCGATTCCACGGTTCTAATTCGGGGCGAATCCGGAACCGGAAAGGATTTAGTCGCCCGAGGTCTGCATTTAATATCCGACCGAAGCGACGGACGCTTTGTTAGTATCAATTGCGCCGCTATTCCGGAAACTCTATTGGAATCCGAATTATTCGGTCATGGCAAAGGAGCTTTTACCGGAGCTGTTAAGGCCAAGGAAGGTCAGTTCAAAGTCGCCGACGGCGGGACATTTTTCCTCGATGAAATAGGCGATACTTCGCCTTCAATACAGGCCAAACTTCTTCGGGTTCTTGAAGAAAAGAAGATAACGCCGATTGGAGAGACGACTCCTATATCGGTTGATGTTCGTCTTATCACGGCCACCAACGCCAATTTGGAACAAGAAGTCAAGGAAGGCCGCTTCCGGGCCGATTTGTACTATCGCCTAAACGTAATTCCGATTCATATACCGCCTCTTCGCGAAAGAGCTGACGACATTCCGCTTCTAATTGACTTTTTTGTCAATAAATTCTGCCGCCGCCACGGTTTGGAGAAGAAAGAAATTCAGCCTGAAGTATATAGCCTTCTTTCGGCTTATTTCTGGCCCGGTAATGTCCGTGAACTTGAGAATACTATTGAGAGAGCGGTATTGCTTTCCAAAGATAATATACTGGCGCCTGCATCATTCCCCGACAATGTTGTGACCGGCAAGCAGGATTCTTTAGTCGGCCCGGCTGACCAGAAAACACCTCCTCTTGAATTTATAGAAAAAGCCTATATCCACTGGGTCCTGGATCAATCCGACGGCAATAAATCAAAAGCGGCCAAGGTATTGGGAATAGACGCTTCGACTTTGTATAGAAAACTGGAAAAATATAAAACCGGAGGGATAAAGGAAAAGGCTAAATAATCCTGGCTGGACTATGGCAAAATGCAATTATGTGGGCAGAATACAAACGAAAATATATAGCCTCAAACCCATATATGGCCAAAAATGATAATACCGGGATAAATTTTCAAGGGAAAAGGTATTGTAGGATAGAAGGTTATGGAAATCGCTCAAGCAAATTTGAACTTTATCTTCAAATGGCATATCCCTTGCAATAGTGAAGACAGTATGAAAAGTAACCAACACAAAGAACCAACGTTAAAGTATTAGGAGGTTTTCAATGTTCTCAAAATTCCACAATCGTCAAAGAGGTTTCACCCTCATCGAGCTCATGATCGTTGTCGTAATCATCGGTATTTTGGCTGCTCTGGCTATTCCTCGTTTCATGAGGGCTTCAACCAAGTCAAAACAGTCTGAAGCCAAACAGGTATTAAAACAGATTTATACTATGGAACGTACCTATCGTCAGGATCACAGCACCTATTGGGGAGCTGGTATAACTTCTTCAGCCGCAGCGCCTAACACCTTCAATACCATTGGTGTCGAAATTATGCCGACCGCTATTTATTCCTACACCATCACCACAGCCGATGGCACCGATCTTCTCGTGACGGCCACCTGTGGTATTCTTGATGATGATGTTCAGGTAGATTCCTGGACTATCGATGAAAGAGGCGAGCTGCTTTGTACCGCAGATGATGTTGTCTTAAACTAAATTGATAAAAAGCACCTTTTGGGCGGAAGCAGTCACTTCCGCCCTTTTTTTAGGTACGAATCGATTATTGAAATCTGACGTGGAGGTTTAAAATGTTTTCCATATTCCGTCGGAATCAAAAGGGGTTTACGCTAATTGAACTGATGATTGTTGTTGTTATTGTCGGCATATTGGCCGCCCTGGCTGTACCTCGATTCATGAGAGTCTCGACTAAATCCAAACAGGTCGAAGCCAAGCAGATGCTGAAACAATTATACAGTATGGAACGCCAGTATCGTCTTGATCATACCTCTTATTGGGGAGCGGGAGTGACCGGCTCCGCCGTGGCACCGACTGCTTTCGAGGGTATTATGGTTGAAATCATGCCCAGCGCGATTTATACCTATACCATCAACACCGCCGATGATACCGACTTGTTAGTTACCGCCACCTGCGGTATTCTTGACGACGACGACGACGTCGATACGTGGACTATAGATGAAGGCGGGAATCTTATTTGCGTCAGTAATGACGCCGATTTTTAATACCCTTCGTGTATAAAAATCCATAAAGCAGGCAATGCCCGCTTTTTTTATTGGTCAAATCTTTTTCATATCAGCCGAAATATAGTTTATGAAACAAGTTACGGCTCCAGCTTCCGTTTTTATAATTTTGTTGGCAATTTATCTTTGGACGATTGCCCCAGGGAATTTCTGGGTCGATTCAGCCGCTTTTGCCACCTGCAATGAAATACTGGGATTGCCTCATTCACCGAGTTTTCCCATTTATACGATTATCGGGAAAGCCTTTCATTTAATCAGCCCTGGCGGTCCGGCTTTTGACAGCAATCTCTATTCGGCCGTCGCGTCTTCATTTGCAGGAGTGGTCATTTATTTTATCCTTTTATCATTCATGAGCAGAATTATAAGTGGTTCAATTAATTCCAAACTGGTTGCCTCTTGCGGAGCAATCATGATCGGGTTGACCTTGCCGGTTTGGCAGTCATCCCTTCGTGCCGAAGTTTACGCCCTGAATAACCTCCTTCTTGCGCTAATAATGTTTTTATATCTGAAAATTCTAAGTGAGAAATCCAATCGTCAAAAAGTGAAACTTTGTTTCCTCGCTATTTTTATTCAAGGGTTAGCATTTACCAATCATTCACTTTTGGCGTTAATCACTTTGCCTCTATTTATTGGAATGGTATTCCACCTGACTCAAAAATTCGATTTTGGGTTTGTTGGAAAAATAGTTTCTACTGGAATGGTAATATTTGCGATTGCATTGAGCGCATATATCTATTTGCCGATTCGAGCCAATCTCGATCCCGCAGTAAATTCCGGTCAACCCAAGACAATCTCCGCGACATTCAAAGCGATAACAAGAACCGGCCAGGATTTCATCCCTGCATCACAAGCAGCCGTACCCAATTATGCTGAGAGGGCTGGAGCATTAGTCCGGTTTATATACGATCAAACAGGAAGCTTGATTTTGATAGGCTTGATTGCTTGTCTCTTCCGGGTATTCAGAAACCGACGATGGGATTTGGTGTTAATGGCATCTTTGTTTCCTCTCGGATTCCTGCTGGTGATATGGGCCGCCGAATTCAGACTATTCAATTTTGATATCGTGGCTTATACAGGGATTCCCCTTGCCGTACTTATTATCATCTCCATATCGGGATTGTTCTCATTAGCGGAACAAATAAAGAACAAATCAAATTTCGGAAAATTCATACCTGCCGTTTTTGTCATCCTCGCGTTTTTCCAGCTCTATGAAAATTTATACGCTTCCGATTTGTCCGCAGCCAGAGGTTCCGATATTTTGGCCGAATCTATCCTCGATCGGGCACCTCGGAAATCGCTTTTGATTGTCAATGAAGATAATGTCGTTCTACCTCTGTGGAATCATTGCTACGCCCAGAATAAAAGAAGCGATATCGCGGTAATATCGGCGGGAGCCCTGTATCGGCCGGATTATCGAGGACAATTAGAAATCAATTATCCCGATCTTTTGCTGCCGGAAGTAATCGACCAAAACAAGATAATTTCGCTGCCTGAATATATCTCATATTTATGCGATTTGAATTTTCCTCTACGGCCAATCTACATTCAATACGGAGTGCCCGGAATAAATCCGGAACATATTCATCCCGATGGATTTCTATTTTGCCTCAGCGAGGAAAAACAAGAAATAAATTCCGATAAAATAGAAGAGCAAAAAACAATTCTGGAGAATATAGCTGGCAACGCAGCCGATTTATTGACCAGGGAATTTGTTGCTCGCAATGCCTTTAATCTGGGTACTTTTTATGACCGGCGCCGCCTCCCGAATTATGCCCTGGAATATTTTGAATATGCTATCCGGACCGACGATGAAAATCCGGAATATTTTTTGAGACTCGGAATAGCCATGCTGAATTCCGGCCGGACCGCCGATGCCGTTTTACTGCTGGAACAGGCGACTAAAATCGGAGAGGGATGTCCCGAAGCCGAACAATTACTTAATAAATTATCCGGAAGGAAATTAAGTTTGAAATGAATAAAGATCATATCGAAATATCTATCGTCGTCCCGATGTATAACGAAGCCGACAATTTGCCGGGCAACATCGAAATGATTCGAACCGCTCTGAAAATTACCAATATGCCGTTTGAAATTATCGCGGTTGACGATGGTTCAAAAGATAATACTATGGGAAAATTGCAGGCTATGGCTCGGCAGGATGATACCCTGCGTCCGGTTGGTTATCCCGATAATTCGGGGCGGGGGAGAGCCCTGCGTACCGGAATCGCTCATGCCCGAGGAAAATATATCCTCACCTGTGACGCCGATCTTTCCTACGATGAGGCTTATTTGCCGGCTATGTATCAAATCCTGAGTCTGCCGGAAGCGCCCGATATGGTAATCGGGTCTCCCTATATGGAAGGCGGCTCGACAAAAAACGTACCCTCCAGGAGACTTTTTATCAGCCGGATGGCTAATTTGTTTTTATCGCGCATCATGCCGGGCAATCTCCGAACCGTGACGGGAATATTAAGAGGGTATAAAGCCTCGGCGATTCAATCGTTGGATTTGGAATCGGACGGCAAAGAAATTCATCTCGAAATATTATCCAAAAGCATCGCGGCCGGTTTCCGCCATATTGAATTCCCCGCCGAATTAACCGGACGGGCAAAAGGCAAATCAAAATTCCGATTTAAGGCTACGGCATTGTCGCATATTCTCTTTTCAGTTTTTGAAAAGCCTTCGATACTCTTTGGCGTAGTAGGATCGCTTTTGATATTGGCCGGTCTGGGGATGGGAAGCTACATAATCTATCTGTGGCAGAACGCTCAGCTAAATCCCAATCGCCCCTTGATGACATTGATGATAATTGTTCTTTTGGCCGGGATGCAGGTTTTACTATTCGGCTTTTTGGGCTCGCTGCTGGTCAGTTTGCGCCGCGAAATTTTTCGCATGCAGCGACGACAGGGTGAGATAATTCAATCAATCAAAAAGATTGAAAATAAGGATGAACCGCAAATTGAAAAAGAAGATGAAAAACAAAGAGTGAGCGTTGATTAAACTTCTCCTCATATCCAATCGTTACCCGGCTCATCCCGATGACGGTGCTTCTCCGTTTGTCTTTGATTTTGTCAAACGTCTCAGGCAAAAGGACATCGACGTAACGGTACTGACTCCTTATCACAAAGCCGACCGATACGATGACGAATACAATGCCATAAGATTTAAATGGTCGGAAGCAAAAAAGACAATCGGCTCTCTTTCCAAATATTCACCGCTTAGCTGGTACAAAATTTATAAATATTTTAAAAATGGTGTCAGCCAGTCAATAGCTTTACATGAAAAAAATAACTTCGATTTCACTCTGGCCTTATGGTCCGCTCCTTCGGGTATCTTCGCCAAAAAACTAAAAGATATGTATGGTATGCCTTATGCGGTTTGGTGCCTTGGTTCCGATATCCATTCCTACGCCCAACTTCCTGTTGTGGGGAAGAAAATAATCGAAGTTATTCAGGCGGCCGACCGTTCTTACAGCGATGGCATTGCTCTTAGTGAAATGGCCGAAAAGCTGGCGGGCAGAGAATGTCATTTTTTGCCATCAATGCGGAAGGTCGATTTCCGGGAGGAAGAGCAGGCAGGGACGGAAAATCTTTTTGTTTGTCCCGGCCGTGTTTGTAAATCAAAAGGCGTATTCGATCTGCTGGAAGCGTTTCATCTAATTATAAAGGAATTTCCCTCATGGTCGCTGTGTTACATTGGAGATGGCCCGGATATAAGTAAACTTCAAAACAAAATAAAAACTCTCGGTTTACAGAGCCGGGTAAAAAATTTGGGATTTTTGCCGCGGGAAAAGATGTTTCGTATTATATCAAGCGCCGCGGCGGCAGTGATACCGACGCATGTCGATTCACTGCCACTCACTTTTAGTGAGGCGATGCAGTTAAAAAAACCGGTGATAGTAACCGATATCGGCGATTTGAAACATTTTACGGAAAAATACCACACCGGCATTGTCGTTCCGCCTAATTCCCCAAAAGAGCTCGCGAACGCGATGAAAAATATAATTCAGGGAATGTCATTTGATACTCGCCGTTTTGCTTTATGTGTCGAAGAGCTTGATGTTGATCGGTCTGCCGATACGTTTACAGAATGGCTGAAAAATCATTTATCGCATGGGGCAAATCAGAAGGAACCCGCGCTATGCTAAATGATGTTTCACAAAAAAAAGCGTACTTCAATAATTACTGGGGTACTCGCGATATATCGAGCGCCGACGCCCGTTCACATCAGCGGGCCACATTCGTTGAATCATTACTGCACAAAGATAAAGGCCAAAAAATAATTGATGTCGGATGTGGCCGAGGCACCATTTTAATTTATTTGCGACAGCGTGGATACGTTGTCAGCGGATGCGATATTTCGACCGACACTATAAATGAATTAACTCGCCATGGCTATGACGCTTTTATCTGCGACCTTGAATCGGATCCTTTACCTGGAAAATATGACATTATAATGTGCCTGGAAGTTTTGCAGCAGGTTTTTGATTCGGTTAAAATCGTTCGAAAATTCAAACAGGCTCTCTACGCAAATGGTTGTCTCATTATCTCCGTCCCGAATGAATTTCATCTGTTATCACGGATAAAATTACTATTGGGGAAAAGTCATCTCGGTCATTTCGAGGAATCACATATCCGATTGTTTTCCCCGAAACGAGCCAAAGAATTGTTTTCAATAACAGGATTGACAATAATTAAAGCAATTCCGGTTTCGATATTCCCGCCTCAATGGAAATTTATGCAGCCGCTGGGAAAGATGCTGGCCCGGCTAATGCCCGGATTGTTTTCTCTCTCGCAAATCTACATGTTGGAGCCAAATGAGTACAACACAGATAAAATATGATTATGAAAAGGACGGAACTTTTTCCGAACGATTTCCCGTTCTTTTCAATGAAGATCAGCGCAATAAAAAAGCGGCCAAAGTTATCGCCGTTTGCCAGGATTATTCTTCCCGGCCACTGAATGAATTAGTCGCTCTCGATCTCGGAGCATCCACTTCTATCATGACCGGATTTTTTGCCCAACATTTCAAACGGGTGATTGCGCTGGATGTAGATGACGTAGGATTGAGATCGGGTAAGCGAAAGACTTCAGCCTCAAATATCGATTATTTATGCAGTGACGGAACCAATTCGGCCCTGAAAGAAGGCACGGTCGATGTCATCATATGCAATCAGGTTTATGAGCATGTCGAGAACCAACCCGGTTTGGCAAATGAAATCAATCGTTTATTATCGCCCAATGGTTTTTGTTACTTCGGCGCTGGAAATCGTTTCGTCTTTATCGAAGGTCATTATTTTTTACCGTGCCTGTCATGGATGCCTTTATGGGTGTCGCATATATATTTGAATCTGATGGGCCGTAAAGTCAAATATGATGTCTATCTGTTATCCCTGCGTAACCTCCGAAAATTGTTATGCAATTTCGAAATGATAGATTACACTAAGAAGCTTATAGATGATCCCGAAAAATTCTATGCCGATGATGTTATCAAACCAAATTCATTTTTAGCCCGTATGCCGCGTTGGATGTTTAAAATTGTTTATCCCCTTCTACCGGCCTGGGTGTTTGTGATTCGCCCCGGGGATAAGTCATAATCATTCCTTAAAACGTACAGAAAATAACTTCTCAAAATTAATTATTCGGCAAATTATACAGGCCAAAATTATGACATTCAACTTTCATTAAAAAACTCTCGTAACTTATTATCCCGCAACGCTAATAATATAGACTAAAACACCTAAATGATTTGACTTTCAATTTTAAACGAATATATTATCTGTCCTGACTGAGATAGTGAAATATTTCACCTACCGGTCGAAAGGGAAAAACACAAATTTGTTGGCGAATATAGATTTAGGAGGACGGAATGGCGAGGCCGAAAACCCATAAAAATTTCATTAACGGTCAATGGGTAAAATCTCATACCGGAAAGACTTTTCCAAACATTAATCCGGCGGATACTACTGATGTCATTGGATATTTCCAAAAATCGGATGAACGGGACGTTAACGATGCTATCACCACCGCTGCCGAAGCATACAAAACCTGGCGACTGGTTCCGGCTCCTAAACGCGGAGAGATTTTATATAAAATCGCCCAGCGATTACTTAAAGAAAAAGAACAGCTATCGCGCGATATGACGCGTGAGATGGGTAAGATATTACCTGAAACCCGAGGCGATGTTCAGGAAGCGATTGACATGACTTTCTATATGGCCGGTGAAGGCCGTCGGTCATTCGGGCAAACCACGCCCTCGGAAATGTATAATAAATTTTGCATGTCGGTTCGTCAGCCTCTCGGTGTGTGCGGAATGATTACTCCCTGGAATTTCCCCATGGCGATTCCGTCATGGAAAATGATACCGGCCATTGTTATGGGAAATACGGTCGTGATCAAACCGGCCACGGATACTCCGTTATCGGTTGTCAATCTCGTCAAGGTTATGCACGAAGAGGGTCTTCCGGCGGGCGTCGTCAACATGGTTACCGGGTCCGGCGGATCGGTCGGCGAACCATTGATGCGTGATGAACGAGTCGGATGTATTTCCTTTACCGGCTCGACTGAAATCGGCCGCAAGATTGCCGAAGCGTGCGCTCCGGATTTCAAACATTGCCATCTCGAGATGGGCGGCAAAAACTGCATCATCGTCATGGATGACGCCAAAATAGACCTCGCCGTTGATGGTGCGCTCTGGGGAGCCTTCGGCACGACCGGCCAACGCTGCACCGCTTCATCCCGCATCATTCTGCATAAGAAAATCTATAATAAATTCTCGCGCAAATTCATTGCTCGCGCCAAAGCATTGAAGATCGGCAACGGTCTCAATGAAAAAACAGAAATGGGTCCGGCCATTAATGAATCGCAGATGAATACCGTTCTCGAATATATACGCATCGGCAAAGAAGACGACGGCGCCAAACTCCTCTGCGGCGGCGGCCGGCTTAAAGGCGGAAAATACAATAAGGGCTGGTATACACAACCGACTATTTTTGGCGATGTGACCAACAGGATGCGCATCTTCAAAGAAGAAATTTTCGGCTCGGTGACCGACTTGATTCCGGCCCGCAGTTATGACCATGCCATTAAACTGGCCAATGACTGCGCTTATGGCTTATCGGCTTCGATTTATACTCAGGATGTTAACCGGGCTTTTTCAGCCATGCGTGATGTTTATACCGGAATCTTTTATGTCAACGCTCCTACCATCGGAGCCGAAACGCATCTCCCCTTTGGAGGCGTCAAGCATACCGGTAACGGTCATCGTGAAGCCTGCACCCAGGCTCTGGAAGTGTTCTCCGAATGGAAATCGGTTTACGTCGATTTTTCGGGAACCATTCAACGGGCTCAAATCGATAACCAGTAAATGAGATTTTGATAGTGCATATGAACCGAGAAGAGAAAAAACTGTATCGTGCCGACTGGAGAAGATTTCTTATCCGAACCGTCTGGCACGCTTCAGCCATATAATACTCGTGAAAACGAAAATGGTACGTAATTTGATTAAACCGAAACTGAACATGGAGAAATAAAAAATGGCACGAAGAAAAATTATAATAATGGGAGCCGCGGGAAGAGATTTTCACAACTTCAATTGTCTGTATCGCGACAATAAAGATTATGAAGTTGTAGCTTTTACAGCGACGCAAATTCCCGATATCGAAGGGCGTAAATACCCAAAATCTCTGGCCGGAAAACTATATCCGAAAGATATTCCAATTTACGATGAGGCCGATCTTCTTAAGCTTATCGTTAAGAACAAGGTCGACGAGGTCGTATTCTCATACAGTGATATTGCGTTTAATGAAGTAATGGCCAAATGTTCTCAGGTTATCGCTGCCGGAGCGGCTTTCTCGATGGTCGGCGGCGAACCCACCATGGTTAAAAGCAAAAAGCCGGTCGTCGCCGTATGCGCCGCCCGTACCGGCTGCGGTAAATCTCAAACCACTCGGCGCGTATGCCAGGTTTTGCAGGACATGGGTAAAAAAGTAGTTGCCATTCGTCACCCCATGCCTTATGGCGACCTCGCCAAACAGGCTTGCCAGAGATTTGCCAAATATTCCGATCTTGATAAGCACAAATGCACGATCGAGGAACGGGAAGAGTACGAACCTCATATTGACCGCGGCGTCATCGTTTACGCCGGTGTCGATTATGAAATGATTCTTCGCGAAGCCGAAAAAGAAGCCGATGTGATTGTCTGGGATGGCGGCAATAACGATATGTCATTCTACAAGGCCGACGTTTATATCACAGTCGTCGATCCCCATCGTCCAGGCCATGAATTGACTTATTATCCCGGTCTTACCAATGTTTATCTGGCCGACGTCGTCGTAATCAATAAAATTGATTCTGCCCCTCCGGAAGGTATTGAAGAGGTTCGCTCCAACGTCAGGACTGTAAACCCAAATGCCGTTATCATTGATGCCGCCTCACCGCTGGATGTTGAGAATGGCGAGAAAATTCTTGGCAAAAAAGTCCTCGTCGTTGAAGACGGCCCGACTCTTACTCATGGTGAGATGACTTACGGCGCCGGCATTGTGGCAGCCGAAAAATATGGCGCTGCCGAACTGGTCGACCCTCGACCGTATACCATCGGGAAAATTACGGAAACTTTCGAAAAGTATCCCGATATCGGTATTCTTCTTCCGGCCATGGGTTATTCGGGTCAGCAGATCAGGGATATGGAAAAAACCATCAACGCGACAAAATGTGATCTGGTTGTAATTGGAACTCCGATTGATCTCCGTCGGGTTGTGAATATCAAGCATCCCACCGTGCGGGTCACGTATAATCTTCAGGAAATTGGCCATCCTGATTTGGCCGATGTCCTTGGTAATGCCTTCGCGAAGAAAACAAGAAAGAAAAAATAGAAGCCAATGAGTGAAAGTGAGTCGCATAATAAACGGGCGATTATCGCCCTGGGCGGAAACGCTATAACGCGCCAGGATATTGAAGACACGATATCCAATCAGTTTGGCAATACTCGCCTGTCACTGGCTCCGGTTTTAGATCTTATAAGCCGTGGGTATGATCTTTGCATCACCCACGGCAATGGTCCCCAGGTGGGTAACGCCATACTTAGAGTAGAGCTTGGCCGCGGGAAAGCGCCCATTTTGCCGCTGGGAATATGCGTTGCCGATACCGAAGGCGGTATGGGTTATATGATTGAGCAATCACTCCAGAACCGCCTGATCAAAGAGGGGTTGGATCGGCAGGTTTGCACGATTATTACTCAAATGATTGTCGATCACAACGACCCCTCGATAAAAAATCCAACCAAATATATCGGTCAATTTTATACCGAAGAAAATGCGAAACAACTTGCCTTTGAAAGTGGATGGAAGGTCAAAAAAGACGCCGATCGCGGATGGAGGCGCGTTGTCGCTTCTCCCATCCCGCAAACCTGTGTCGAGAAAGATATAATCAAACTGCTTCTTGACAATCATGTGATTGTCCTGGCCGCCGGCGGAGGGGGAATACCGGTTTATGTCGATCCCGTACTGGGACTGGAAGGCGTTGACGCGGTAATAGACAAAGATCGTGCCTCAGCCGTTTTGGGTCGAGAAATCGGCGCGGAAATTTTAATTATCCTGACATCGGTTGATCGAGTCGCTATAAATTTCGGACAGGATAATCAACAATGGCTCGATAACATTATCGTTACCGAAGCGAAAAATTATCTGAGTGAGGGCCAATTTCCGCCTGGGTCGATGGGACCCAAAATGGAAGCGGCGATTGATTTTTTGAATAACGGAGGTAAAGAGGTTATTATTACCTCAATCGAAAAGGCGACTGATGCGCTGGCCGGAAAGCACGGAACCCGCATAGTGCCCGATTAGGAATTTGCCTTTGAAGGAAAACATAGTGCAGGAAATTTTACGGGAAGGGCACATTTACGAAGTTGGCGGCTGTGTACGCGATTCTTTGATGAATCGAAAAGTCGATATGAAAGATCTCGACTATCTTGTGACCGGAATACCGTTTCAACGTCTCAGGCAATTAATGCTTAAACACGGCCGGGTCGATCTGGTTGGTCGGTCGTTCGGTGTGATTAAATTCACGCCATGTCAAAAATCTATGTTATCAGAAGTTCCCGTAACTTACGATGTTTCGCTTCCCCGCGCTGAAATCTCTACCGGTCCGGCCCATACCGATTTCGATGTCGATTTTAATCCCGACCTGCCGGTTGAAAAAGATTTATTACGACGGGATTTTTCCATCAACGCTATGGCTCGCAGCCTGGCCGACGGTTCAATAATCGATCCTTTCGGCGGGCAGATTGATATTGAAAAGAAAATTATTCGCGTCGTTTCTGAGAATTCATTCAATGACGATCCTTTACGGATGCTGCGCGCGGTTCAATTCGCGGCTCGTTTCGAATTCGAAATCGAAACATCAACTTTTCAATCATTGAAAGATAACGCCCATTTAATTGAATCGGTATCTCCCGAACGCATAGCTGAAGAATTGAATAAAATATTCCTGCGGGCTGAGAAGCCGTCGATAGGTTTGAGATTAATGGAGATGAGCGGCCTGTTGGAATTTATCATTCCCGAATTATTGCCGGCTATGGGGTGCGAGCAACCCGGCGGGTTTCATGCTTATGATGTTTTTGAGCACACTCTGCATATCGTGGACGCCTGTCCTCCAAGGCTGGCATTGAGGTTGGCGGCTCTGTTCCATGACATTACCAAACCCAAACATAAGCGGGTTACGGATTCGGGAGCGACGTTCTACGGGCATGAAGGCACGGGCGCCAATGTTGCCCAAAAAGTAATGAAACGTCTGCGCTATTCGAATGATTTAATTAAAGACGTCGCGCTTCTCGTTGACCGCCATATGTTCACTACCGAAGTAGGCCCCAAAGGTCTCAGGCGCTTTATTCGCCGCATCGGCCAGCGTTTGATTCCCGATTTGCTGGATCTTCGCCGGGCCGATGTAATCGCCCAGGGAATGGGAGGAACAATCGAAGATGTTGACGAGATGGAGCAAGCTATCAAAGAAGAAATCAAGCGCAAACCGCCTTTTGGACGCTCGGATTTAAAAATCGATGGAAATGATTTGCAATGTGTATTTGGGATGGACGAATCACCCGTGATAGGGGAGGTTATCGACTATCTTCTGGAAAAGGTGTTGGATAATCCGGAAGACAATACATCTGAGATTTTGTTAAACTACGCCCGGGAGTACTTGGAAAACAAATAATTTTGGAATAGATATAACCAATGGAGCTGTTTGATGAAAGTTCATGAATATCAGGCTAAGGAGATTTTTCAAGCGGCCGGAATTCCCGTGCCGCAAGGAAAAATCGCCACGACCGTACAGGAAGCTGTGGAAATTGCCGACAGGCTGGCTCGCCCGGTGATGGTTAAGGCTCAAGTGCATGTTGGCGGCAGAGGCAAAGCCGGGGGCGTCAAATACGCTGAAAATCTCGAAGACGCGAAAATTTGGGCCCAGAGAATTCTCGGTATGGAAATTAAGGGCCTGCCGGTCAAAAGGGTTTTAATTACCGAAGCGGTAGAGATTACTTCAGAAACATATCTTGGAATTATTCTTGATCGCGCGACCAAAATGCCGGTGATAATGATTTCGGCTGCGGGCGGTATTGATATTGAGGAAGTGGCTGCCAAGACACCGGAGAAAATTCATAAATTGACCGTCAATCCGCAAGTCGGTTTGCGCCCCTTTGAGGCCCGTAATTTGGCTTATAGAGTTTTCCGCGATATTAAACTGGTTCGTCAAGTCTCTGATATCATTTTGAAATTGTATGACATCTTCTGGAAAGTTGACGCTTCCCTGATAGAAATCAATCCTTTGATTACTACTCCGATAAATCAGGTCATCGCTATTGACGCCAAGCTCAATATTGACGATAATGGTCTGTTTCGTCAGAAGGAAATTGAAGCCATGCGCGATATTGACGCCGAAATTCCCGCCGAAGTCGAGGCTCGTGAAGCCGGGCTGTCGTTTATCAAATTAGATGGTAGTATCGGATGTATCGTAAACGGCGCCGGTTTGGCGATGACAACCATGGACCTGGTCAAGCATTATGGCGGCGACCCGGCTAATTTCCTTGATATCGGTGGTTCCTCTAACCCGGAAAAAGTTCTCAAGGCAATGAGAATTATTCTAAGCGACTCCAACGTTAAAGCAATCCTGATAAATATCTTCGGTGGAATTACTCGTTGCGATGACGTTGCCAATGGAATTGTTGCCGCCTTTAAGGAGTTGAACCCGGATGTACCGGTAGTAACTCGGCTAACCGGCACCAACGAAGCTGCCGCCAGAAAAATCATGAAAGCGATCAACTTGCCCACCGCTCCGACTCTCGATGAAGTCGTGCAAAAGGCAATTAAACAGGCCGGGCTGAATGAGGAGTAGGAGAAAATTATGGCCATTTTTGTAGATAAAAAAACCAAAGTCGTTGTCCAGGGAATTACCGGCCGCGATGGTTCCTTTCATGCTCAACAAATGAAAAAATATGGAACCAATGTCATCGCCGGAGTCACCCCGGGTAAAGGCGGTACAAAAATTTCGGGAATTCCCGTATTTAATAAAGTCGCCGATGCCGTCGCCAAAACCAATGTGAATACATCGGTAATTTACGTTCCTCCGGCGTTCGCCGCCGATTCAATTTATGAAGCGGTCGATGCCGGTATAAAAACCGTGGTCTGCATTACCGAAGGAATACCGGCCAATGATATGATGAAAGTTTATCACTATATCAAGCATCGCGGTGTTCGCCTGATAGGGCCGAACTGCCCCGGTATCATTTCACCCGAACTGTCAAAAGTTGGAATTATTCCCGGCAAAATATGCAAACGCGGGAATATTGGCGTCGTCTCCCGAAGTGGAACGCTGACTTATGAAGTTATTTTTGCCTTAACCGCTGGAGGAATGGGTCAGTCAACCTGTATCGGTATCGGAGGAGATCAGGTCATTGGAACCAATTTCATCGATTGCCTCGAGGCTTTCGAAAATGATCGCTCGACCAAAGGCGTAGTCATGATTGGTGAAATCGGCGGATCGGATGAGGAGGATGCCGCTCGTTACATAAAGAAGAAAATGACCAAACCGGTCGTGGCCTTTATCGCCGGCCGGACAGCCCCTCCCGGAAAAAGAATGGGTCACGCCGGAGCGATAATTTCGGGTTCTTCGGGAACTGCCGCCGATAAAGTGGCCGCTCTGAACAAAGCCGGTATCCCTGTCGCCACTTCTCCACTGGATTTACCCGGTCTTATGGCCGAAAAAATGAAAGAGAAGAAGAAGGTAGCGAAGAAGGGGACTGCCAGAAAATCAACCAGGAAAACAGTCAAAAAGACGGCCGCTAAAAAAACCAAAAAAGCGACCGCCAGAAAAAAATAAATATCAAGCAGTGAATACTCAGGAGTACATCATGGCTGAGGAAAAAACGAAAGGTCAGTCTTCCAAAGAGGCAACTAAGGAAAAGAAGATCAAGTATCCTTATCAGGAAGGCAAAGGCCTCCCGCCCTTAAACCTATATTTGCACTGGTGTAAGGCCTGCAATATCTGTATCGCCTTCTGTCCCCTGGACGTCTTTGATCCTGACCGGGACGGAAAACCGATACTGGCCAGACCCGAACAGTGTTCGCAATGTGCCATCTGCTGGCTGCATTGCCCTGATTTTGTCATAACCTCGAACTACAAGTGAGGATGGTGTAATGTCGAACAATAAAAATTCCGTCCGCAAGTTAATCCAGGGTAATGAAGCCTGCGCACTCGCCGCGATTTATTCTGGATGCCGTTTCTTCGGCGGATACCCGATTACCCCTTCGACCGAAATCGCCGAAGGGTTGGCTCGGATGCTCCCCAAGTACGGTGGCCGTTTCATTCAAATGGAAGATGAAATCGGTTCCATGGCCGCTGTTGTGGGAGCTTCTATTGCCGGCGTCAAATCAATGACCGCGACCAGCGGACCCGGATATTCGTTGATGCAGGAAAATATCGGCTACGCCTATATGACCGAAACTCCCTGCGTCATCGTCAACGTCCAAAGAGGTGGACCTTCTACGGGTCTTCCCACCAAAGTTTCTCAGTCTGATACGATGCAGGCCCGTTGGGGAACTCACGGCGATTATACTGCGATAGCGGTTGCCCCGGCTTCCGTCAGGGAATGTTTTGAGCAAACCGTTAAGGCCTTCAATTTTGCCGAACGATTCCGTACTCCGGTTACTATTCTGACCGATGAAGTTATTGGGCATATGCGCGAAACAATCGTTTTACCGGAAGAAGGCGAACTGGAAGTCATCGATCGCGAAAGGCCGGACGTCCCCACGGAATGGTATCATCATTTTGAAATAACGCCCAGCCTGATTTCACCTATGGCCGGTTACGGTGATGGTTACAGATTCCATGTTACCGGATTGACTCACGACCAGGAAGGATTTCCAACCGCCAAGCCGGTAGAAATTCAGCAAAAACTGGATAAACTCCGCAATAAGATTATGCGCTTCGCCGACGAACTGGTTCAGCTCGAGACGGAAATGACCGAAGATGCCAGAATTTGCGTAATCGCCTATGGTATCGCCGCCCGGGCGGCTCGCCAGGCAGTGCATATGGCTCGGGAAAAGAGAATCCACGCCGGTTTGATTCGCCCCATTACTATTTGGCCATTCCCCGATGAACAGATACGGGAGCATTTATCGCACGCTCGCAAGGTTCTCGTCGCGGAATTGAATATGGGTCAGTTGGTCAACGAGATCAGGCGCATCGCTCCGCGCGGATGTAAAGTCGAACAGCTAAACCGCTACGACGGCGAAGTTCTCAACCCGGTTGAAATTTTCAAGAAAATACTGGAGGTAAAATAATGCCCGGCACAGTACAAGCTTCGGATGTTATCCATCACTATCTAAGGGTAAAGAAGAATTTTCCCAACGTCTGGTGCCCGGGTTGCGGTATCGGAATCGTCATGGGATCAATCATCCGCGCTATCAATAAATTGGAATATCGCAAGAATAATATCGCGATCGTGTCCGGAATCGGCTGCAGCAGCCGCCTTCCGGTCTATTGTGATTTCAATACCCTGCATACGACGCATGGCCGGGCGATTGGATTCGCGACCGGCGTCAAGCTGGCCAGGCCCAACCTGAAGGTTATCGTTGTCACCGGCGACGGTGACGCGATGGCTATCGGAGGCAATCACTTCATCCACGCCTGCCGCCGCAATATCGATATCACTACGATAATGATAAACAACCAGATTTACGGCATGACCGGCGGTCAATGCAGTCCTGCGACCCCGTCGAAGTCTTTTGCGACCACGGCGCCTTATGGAAATGTAGAGAACAACTTTGATGCCGCCGCTCTGGCCAAAGGCGCGGGAGCGACCTACGTTGCCCGCGGAACCGTATATCATGTTCAGCAACTGGATAAACTGATTATCGGCGCCCTCGAAAAGAAAGGTTTTTCATTAATCGAAGCGGTGTCTAACTGTCATACATACTACGGACGCATGAATAAAGAAGGCGACGCCGTGGCAATGCTCAAATGGATGAAATCGCATGCGATGCCGATCAAAGCGGCCAAATCGCTTCCCCCCGAAAAACTGGAAGGAAAATTTTTGACCGGTGTTTTATGGGATATCGAAAAACCGGAATTCTGCGATGAATACGAAAAGATAATTCAAAGATTCCAGAAAGAAGAGCGAGACTGATATGGCTACGACAACTCAAGAAAAGGCGCATATAAATAAAAAGAAAAAATCGCCTTCAGACGATCGGTATGAAATCCGAATCTCCGGATCCGGCGGACACGGCGTTATCCTGGCGGCCATCTTATTGGCCCAGGCTACTGCCTCAGACCAAAAATTGAACGTCGTTCAGACACAAAGCTATGGTCCGGAAGCGCGCGGAGGGGCCAGCCGCGCCGATGTCGTAATTTCCAAAGGCGAAATTTATTATCCCAAGACCATGAAGCTTGATTTGCTTCTGGCCTTTACTCAGGAAGCGTGCGACAAATACTATAAGGATTTAAAATCCGACGGTATTCTCATTGTCGAATCCAATATGGTAACCAAGATTCCGCTTAAGAACAGCCATGGGTTTCCCTTTATTCGCAATGCCCGAGAACAGGTCGGTCATCCGATGGTCGCCAATGTGATGGCCCTGGGAGTAATCGTTGAACTGACCAGGATCGTCACTCGCGACTCTATTAGACAGGTCGTCAAGGAGCGCGCTCCCAAGGGTACCGAAGAGAAAAACCTAAAAGCTCTGGAAATCGGATTCAAACTGGCCAAAAAGGTCAAGCAGCCATAGGGATAATAATGGAACGAACATTATTGATTATCAAGCCGGACGCGACGGAAAGAAACTTGATCGGCCATATCATCAGCTGGCTGGAAAAGGCTAATTTTACCATTGTCGAAATGAAGATGGTAAAGCTTTCCAAAGAGGAAGCCGGGGAGTTTTATTTTGTCCACAAGGAACGCCCTTTTTTCAATGCCTTGACTGACTATATGTCGTCGGTGCGAATTGTTCCCATGGTTCTTGAAAAAGATAATGCTATCGCGGATTTGAGGACATTAATTGGCGCCACCGATCCCGCCGAAGCCGATTGTGGGACATTACGCGACGAGATCGGAATAGATAAACAACGGAACTCGGTTCATGCTTCCGATTCTACTGAATCGGCCGAAATCGAAATTCCGTTTTTCTTCACATAGGTGATTATGCCTTCGGTTGCTTTCGGGAATGAACAACATTCCTTCTCGATAGAGTCGGGAGATACATTAATTATCGCCGAGCCGTCCGATGATGTACCGCTTCTTGACGAAACGGTTTTTCAGGAACGGCTAAAGGAAGCTGGTTTTGATAGTTTTATCGAAAACCGGCCCCTGGTGATCGTCAATGACGCCTTCCGACCGACGCCGACCGGAACAGTTCTTTCTCATCTTAAAAAGTGGTATCCTGAATTTCAGGCCGATTACCTTATTGCCTGCGGCAATCATCCGGCCCCCGATGATGATGATGTCGCCATGATTTTTTCCGGATATAAGCTCGGCGAGGGTGAAAGAATATTTTCCCACGATTCCCGAAATCCGGAATCGATGCGTAATGGGGGAGAATTTGAGAGGAGACCTGTACTTGTAAATAAGCTTCTCTTTGAGTATCCGGCAATTATTATTATCGGATCGGTCGAACCCCATTACTTTGCCGGCTTCACTGGCGGACGCAAATCCATCATACCGGGATTGGCTGATTTTGAAACGACTCGGCGAAATCACGCCCTTGCCGTTTCTCCGGAAGCTCAGCCGCTACGGCTAAATGGCAATCCGATGGCGGAGAATTTGCAGGATTTGATCGATATCATTTCTCTGCCGCCGTTGATTTCGATTCAACTGGTCCTAAACCGCAATCATAAAATAATCGATGCCTTTGCGGGAGATTTAAAAACTTCGTTTGACGAAGCGGTTTCGATTGTTGAAGATTTATATGCCTACAAAGCGTCCCATTCTTTCGACCTTGTCATCGCCGAGATGCTTCCGCCGTTAGACAGAAATCTGTACCAGTTGCAAAAGGCCGTCGAAAATTGTCAGATGGTTGTTGCCGACGGAGGCACGGTTTTGGCGGTTTCCTCTTGTTCCGAAGGTATTGGAAACGATGAATTTTATCGGCTGGCGGGAAAACTATCTGATGAAAGTATGGTTCTCTCGCACGCCGCGATGGATAATCCGCCGATGGGAATTCACAAACTGTCGCGTATTATCATGATGTCAAAACGGATTAACGTCAGAGCGCTGACCGGTCTGAAACCGGAAATAGTAGAACAGATTTATTGGGAACCGGCGGTATCGATTGACGCCGAAATTCAAAAATTAAGATACCAAAAAGAAAATTTAAATATATTGATTGTCCGGGATGCCGGACAAATGGTTGCTAAATAGGACTAACAAACAAATAGAATCGGAGGCAATTAATGAATAAGAAAATCGCAGTTATCGGGGCGGGAAATGTGGGCGCTTCGGTGGCCCAATACGCCGCGGAAGCTAATCTGGCCGAAGTTGTCATGATTGATATTATTGAGGGATTCCCACAGGGCAAGGCTCTCGATTTGACTCAGGCCGCGTCGGTCCGCGGATACAACGGCATGGTTACCGGCAGTAACGATTATAAAGATATCAAGGGCGCCGATATCGTCATCATGACCGCCGGACTGGCTCGTAAACCCGGCATGTCGCGCGAAGATCTACTTAATATGAATGCCAAAATTGTTGGCGGCGCGGCCAAGAATGTCAAAAAATACGCACCCAAAGCGTTTGTTATCGTCGTATCCAATCCTCTCGACATTATGACTTATCATATGTGGAAAGTTACCGGCTTCCCGCAGAATCGTGTCTGCGGCCAGGCGGGTATCTTGGATTCGACCCGTTTCCGCGCTTTTATCGCTATGGAACTCGGCGTTGCCTACACCGATGTTCAGGCGATGGTTCTCGGTGGGCACGGCGATACCATGGTTCCACTCCCGAGATATACGACCGTGTCCGGTATTCCGATCAAGGAACTGATCGACGCCAAACGGATTAGGGAAATCTCCGAACGCACCCGTTTCGGTGGCGGCGAAATCGTCAAACTGCTCAAGACCGGTTCAGCCTATTACGCTCCTGCGGCGGCCTCGGTTCAGATGGCTCGTTCCATCCTGTGCGACGAAAAACGTGTTCTGCCGTGTTCGTGTTACCTGAGCGGCCAATACGGCGTCAAAGATATCTATATTGGCGTCCCGGCGGTTCTCGGTGGCAAGGGCGTGGAGAAAATAATTGAACTGAATTTGACCAAAAAAGAAATGAAAGATCTGCAGACGTCAGCCAAAAAGTACGGCGGCGTATTGAAGGAAATCGGCTATTAATCGGAGGATAATTGTGGCACCAAAATTTAAGCATATTAAGATTCCCGAAAACGGACAACGAATAACTGTTAAGAATAAAAAACTCAGAATCCCCAACAAGCCGATTATCCCGGTTATTGAAGGGGATGGTATCGGCCGCGACATCATGAAAGCGACGCGCATCGTTCTTGATACCGCCGTCAAAAAGGCGTACAAAGGCAGAAAGAAAATCGCCTGGATGGATGTTTACGCCGGTGAAAACGCCAACCGAATTTACAAAGAGTGGGCTCCGCAGGAAACTTTTGACGCTATCAAGTATTATTATGTCGCTCTCAAGGGCCCTCTGACCACTCCGATTGGCGGCGGTTTTCGTTCGCTCAACGTGACGTTGCGTCAGGTTCTGAACCTTTATGCCTGCGTCCGTCCGGTGCGCTATTTCAAAGGCGTTCCCTCGCCGGTGAAAAATCCGGAAAAGATGGATGTCGTTATTTTCCGTGAAAATACCGAAGACGTTTATGCCGGAATCGAATGGAAGAAAGGCACCAGGGACGCCAGGAAGGTCATCAACTGGATCAACAAGAATATGAAGCGCAGCATCCGTCTCGATTCCGGTATTGGCATCAAGCCGATTTCGGTAAGAAACACCAATAACCTCGTCCGCAAAGCGATTCGGTACGCCATCGACCGCAAGCTGAAATCGGTGACGCTGATGCACAAAGGCAACATCATGAAATACACCGAGGGCGCTTTCCGCGACTGGGGTTATAAACTGGCTAAAAAGGAATTTCCGAAAAAGACCATCACCGAAGATGAACTCTGGAGCAAATACAATGGCAAACAGCCGAAAGGCAAAATTGTCATCAAGGATCGCATCGCCGATTCGATGTTCCAGCAGATTCTGACCCGCACCGACGAGTACGATATTATCGCGACGCCGAATCTGAACGGCGATTACATGTCCGACGCCGCCGCCGCGCAGGTAGGCGGGCTGGGCATGGCTCCCGGCGCCAATATTGGCGATTATGTCGGTCTCTTTGAGGCTACTCACGGCACTGCGCCGAAATACGCCGACAAAGACATGGTCAATCCGGGTTCGCTGATTCTTTCCGGTGTGATGATGCTTGAGTATCTCGGCTGGGATAAGGCGGCGACAATGGTGGTCAAGGCGATTCAAAAGACGATTCAGAAAAAGACGGTTACATATGATCTGCATCGTCTGATGAAAGGCGCCAAAAAACTTTCGACTTCCAAATACGCCGAAGCGATTATTAAGAATATGAGATAGACTATGTGATATTGCATCTTTGATCGACATAATTTGCTATCACAGGCAGGAGCTTTTTTCGAAGCTCCTGCTTTTTTTGTATTAGACTACAAGCCTGTCATTCCCGAGAGTCCCTGTGAAACGGGGACGAGTCGGGAATCCAGTAGAGTTATCCACAATTGCATTTCTGGAAATTCCTTATATGTAAATGTTCCCGTATGAGTTACAGGGAATTGGGTTCGTTTTGTCCTTTTTCAGGCAAAGGCCTGTTTTCAGCTGTCGGGGATGTCATCCCTTTTTGGCTGTCGGGGATATCATCCCTTTTTGGCTGTCGCGTAGATGGCCTACCGTCGGTTCGCCGCTTCGCTAAGGAACCGACGGAACAGTGAGCAACTTCTAAAATGGGTTTGTTTCCTCAGATTAACGTTTTTGGTCATATCAAATCGGTGGTGATTACGACAGGCGATGGCCTGTTTTTCTGTAGGCGCCGGGTTTCCCGGTCCGCAAAAAATATAGTTAATATATCCGCGCGGGCGCGGAAATCGCGCTGCTACGTGCGATTGCTTAATTGTAATATGTTTCATCTACATATAAGGATGAATTCGGAAAATACAGTGTATTGGTTGGGTAATTGCAGATGCTCTGTGCGGGAACCCACCGCAACAAGTTGCAGTGGGCCACCGGTCCATTTTTAGCTATTTGCTATTAGTTTGATGGTGATTACGGACAGTTATGGACATCTAACGCGTATACTATAAATAGCCTTGTCCGTAGACGGACGCTCTATGCGCGAAAATGAACACTGCCGGAAGATTTCGGTTTTATTAAGTACTTGGACTATAGCGTCGTAGCGATTTGGCATTAAATTTGCTAGAATAATGTCAGTAGTTAGGTGGGTGGGTTTGCATCTGCCTCTACACAATAGACGGATGATGCGACACTTTCTGCGATAATTGAGATGTCATGAACGAATTTGAAAGGAGACACCGATGATCAGACACTTTTTCAAACTGGCCTTCAGGCAGATCCGGAAGAACAAGCTGTACAATTCTGTCAATATTATAGGCCTGTCTATTGGCCTTGCCGGCTGCATAATGATATTCAGCTATGTTCGGTCTGAACTCAGCATTGACAATTACCATGATAAGGGCGACCGGATCTTTCGGGTTTGTGCCCGATTTGAGGACAATGGGAAAGAACTGTGGTGGGGCTCCAGTAACGGGGTTACGGCAGACGCTCTGAAGAGCGATTTTCCAGAGGTGGAGTATGCCGTTCGCCTTGGCAGAGGTCCAGGTTCGAGTATAGCCTACGAAAGTGAGAAATTCCGAATTAGCCGAATAAGTTATGCCGACCCATCGGTATTCAACGTCTTTACATGGCCTTTAATCACCGGCAACATTGAAACAGTTTTGGCTGATCCGCATTCGATAGTGATTTCTGAAGATGCAGCGACCAGGGTTTTCGATAGCCAGGATCCGGTTGGAAAAGTTCTGAAACTGGCTGATGGTGCAGACTACACCGTCACCGGCATTATGGAGAATATCCCTTCCAATTCTCATCTCAGACCGGAGGCCCTCTGTTCGTTCAGCACTCTATACACATCCGATGGTCCGGCCTCAAGTCAGCTGACTGATTGGATGTCATTCAATTTCAGAACTTATGCGCTATTGCGAAACGGCGTCGATTATAAAAGCCTTACTGCGAAAGTTAGTAATCTCACTGACAAATATGCCCGCGAGAAAATGGATGCCAGCGGCCTCAAATGCGAGCTCTTTCTTCATCCCCTCAGAGACATATATCTGCGCCCCATCGGACAAAACACTGGGCCCTTGTTCTACGTTTATATCTTCACTGGTCTGGCGCTCATTATTTTGGTCATAGCATGTGTCAATTTCGCGAATATTGTCACGGCCAATTCGATGTCCCGAGTTCGAGAAGTTGGTATGCGGAAGGTGCTCGGCGCGGGTCGACGTAAGATCATGATCCAATTCCTCGGTGAGGCGATGTTACTCTGTACCATCGCACTCTTGGTGGCTTTGGTGTTGGTAGAATTGACGCTTCCGCATGTCTCGGCGATAACCGGTGAGCAGCTCAGTTTCTCGGCTGTGGAGACTTTCTGGACGGTTCCGGCGATGGTGGGATTGACGCTTTTTATAGGATTCATTGCCGGCAGTTATCCGGCGTTTTTTCTCTCATCGTCTACGCCGACGAACTTGATGAAAGGGCAGACCAGAACCGGTCGTCCAAGAACATTAGTTCGTAACGCCATGATCATCGGTCAGTTCACGGCATCATGTGCCCTAATTGTCCTTTCCGGCATCGTCGGTCAGCAACTCACCCACTTGAAGGATGTGGATACCGGTTTTGACAAGGAGAATGTGCTGGTTGTTCAGATCGGAAGGAACCCGTCCGTAAGTCCCCAGATTGTCAGGAATACTCTGGCGAACGTACCGGGTGTGGTCGGCGCAGCGGCATCATCGAGTATTCCGGGCTGGGGTGGGCCAACCAACGGCAAGATTCCGGAAGGGTACCCAAGAAACCAGGAACAGCGCATGTTGGAACTGAATGTGGATGAAAATTACATTCCGATTATGGGAATGGAGATAGTCCGGGGGAGGAACTTCTCCTCAGAATCGGGTGCGTCCGAGCGCAATGCCGTGATAATTAATGAAACAGCGGCCAAACAGTTTGGCTGGGACGATCCGATCGGAAAAACGATTATGTCGATTGACCCAGAAAGTTCTTCCGAAGAATACGAATGGCTGCTCAAGACTGTAATCGGAGTAGTCAAGGACTTTTCGCAACGATCAGTCGCGACTAACATCGAACCAGTTTATATCGGCAACGACCTTGATTACCCGCCGTATTATAACAAACTTAGCTTGATCACAGTCAGGTTCGAGCCAGACCAGGTGGAAAGTGTGGTTGCCGGCCTTGAGACGAACTGGAAGTCAATCATTCCGGATGAACCTTTCAACTATTTCTTTCTCGATGAGAATTTCGACTGGCAATTCGGCTCAATCGAGAGAACTAAGGATATCTTTTCTTATGCGACGATTCTGGCAATCGGTATTGCCTGTCTGGGTCTTTTTGGGTTGGTGTCATTCCTGGTTGAACAACGCACGAAAGAGATCGGTATCCGTAAAGTGCTGGGGTCATCTGTCCCCCGCGTAATCTGGCTTGTTGCCCGGAACTTTATAATCCTGGTTGCTATTGCCAATGCGTTGGCCTGGCCCGCCGCGTACTTGCTCGCCAAAGGCTGGCTGGAAGAGTACGCGGTTCGAACCCAGATCGGCCTTGAGCTTTTCTTCCTAGCGGGAGTCATTACATTGGTTCTGGCTGGAGCCACGATATGTGTTCGCGCAGTAAATGCAGCACGGGCGAATCCGGTTGATGCGTTGAAGCATGAATGATGGCGCGGACACGGGCCGGGATTATGACTTTCGCTTCCTGTCTTGAACTAACATAGCTCGAGTGGTCCACGGCTTTGCTGTAGGGGAAAAATCCGGAGCAAATTACCTAATTACCCGTTTCTCCATAGGAAAATAAGGTTGCCGGAACTGATTATCAGGTCATTTATTCAACAATATTCAGAGATTCATCCCGAGTGTGTAAATAAGGCTTGACGAATTCAAAAAAATGATTATCTTCGCCGGTCTCCTTACTTGATGATTAATTACCGGAAAGTATTTTTTTGAAATGGAAATAATGGATCAGGCTACTATACAAAAGATTAGAAATATCGGAATCGTCGCGCATATCGATGCCGGAAAAACCACGACCACCGAACGAATCCTCTTTTTTACGGGGATGATTCACAGGCTGGGCGAGGTGCATAACGGCCAGGCCGTCATGGATTTCATGAAGCAGGAACAGGAACGGGGCATCACGATTTCATCCGCCGCGATAACCGCCGACTGGAACGATCATAAAGTCAATATTATCGATACGCCCGGACATATCGATTTTACTCTCGAAGTCGAACGCTCCCTGCGGGTGCTCGACGGTATCGTCATGATCTTCTGTGCCGTTGGCGGCGTCGAGCCTCAAAGCGAAACTGTCTGGCATCAGGCTGATAGGTACAAAGTCCCCCGGATAGCGTTTATCAATAAAATGGATCGCGCCGGCGCGAATATGTTCCATACCATTGAACTTATGAACGAGATGCTCGGCGCTAATGCCGTTCCATTCCAGATGCCGATCGGGGAAGAGGATAATTTTGAGGGCATCATCGATTTGGTAACGATGAAGGCGACTTTCTATGACCGATTACAGCGCGTCGAAAAGGACATTCCGGATGATTTGCTCCCCAGAGCTCAGGAGCTGCATGACCGCATGATTGCGACTCTGGCCGATTACGATGACAATCTCATGGATAAATATCTCAACGAACAGGATATATCGACTGAAGATATTATGCGCGCCGCCCGCACGGCCGTTTTGGGGAACTGTATTACGCCTGTTTTTTGTGGCTCGGCTTTTAAAAATAAAGGCATCCAGCTTTTGCTTGACGCGGTAGTTAATTATCTGCCGTCGCCGATTGATCGGGGAATCGTTCGGGGCATCGATATTGACGATCCCGAGACGACGATTACCCGTCGTCCCTCGGTCAATGGACCGTTTTCGGCGCTGTCGTTCAAGATTATAAATGACGCCTACGTCGGCCAGCAGACTTTTATCCGGGTTTATTCGGGCGAGTTGAAAGCGGGAAGTTATATTTACAATTCCTCTCGTGGCAAACGCGAACGGGTCGGGAGAATTATGCGCATCCACGCCGGCGACCGCAAAGAGATGACGGAGATTAAAGCCGGGGATATCGCCGCGCTGATTGGATTGAAATCAACCACGACCGGCGATACGCTAAGCGATGAGGAAAATCCGATTCTTCTCGAGAAAATTCATTACCCCGAAACGGTTCTTGATTTGCGGATCGAACCGGAAGACAAGAAATATCGGGATAAACTGGGGCTGGCTCTCGGCAAAATATCTCTGGAAGACCCGTCGTTTACGGCCCGGTTTGATGAGGAAACCGAGGAGACAATTATATCGGGGATGGGCGAGCTGCATCTTGAAGTTATCGTCGATCGGCTGAAAACCGAACATAAAGTCGATGTCAAAGTCGGAGAACCGGCGGTGGCGTTTCGGGAGACGATTACGTCCGAGTATCAGCATAATTATAAATACAAAAAACAAACCGGCGGGAGGGGACAGTATGCGCACATCGAATTTCGGATTGAACCGAATCCCGGTGAAGGAATGGAATTCATCAATCATATTAAGGGCGGAAATATTCCCAGAGAATATATTCCCGGTGTCGAGAAGGGATTTCGAAAAACGGCCGAGGATGGGCTTTTGGCCGGATTCCCGATGGTTGATTTGAAATTCGTCCTCATCGACGGTTCGCATCATGATGTTGATTCAAGCGAAATGGCCTTTCGGATTTGTACTGTTCAGGCGTTGAAAGAAATTATTCATAAAACCGGACCGCAGCTTCTGGAGCCGGTAATGAAAATAGAAATAAACACTCCTGATAAATATATGGGCGATATCATTGCCGATATCAACCGCCGCCGGGGCAAAATCGAGAGACTTCGTCGTTTCAGAAAAGGCTCGCAAAAGCTAAATGGAGCAGTACCGTTAAAGGAGATGTTCGGATATGCCTCTACTCTGCGTACGCTTTCAAGCGGTCGGGCCAGTTTTTCGATGGAATTTATGAGTTATCTGCCGCTCCCCAAAAACATCGAAGAAGAAGTCATTGAAGAGCAAAGGGAAAAGAAAAACAGCTAAAGATACAGGCGAATCAAAGAAGTTTCAAAGGCGCGTCGGCAGGTACGCCTTTTTTTTATTCCAAATATTTTAGATACACCGCGCGACAGCTAAAAAGGGATGACATCCCCGACAGCCAAAAACAGGCTTTTGCCTGTGCGAGGCAGATGTCGACATCGCCCGGGCTCGTCAGACTACTCCGGCGCCACGCGCGCGATCACGCCCCCGACCACTTCGCCCGGCTTCCATCCGTTTTTCTTGTACTGCGGAAAGTACGGGTCCGCCTCGCCCGCCGGTACACCATGGCAGGTGAAACAGCCCGGCTTTGTCGTAATCGGTTCGCCGTAATACACGGCGCCGTCGGCGTTGCGCCAGACCGATTCGGCTCCCTGTTTTAGCTCAGCCAGTATTTCAAGGGCAACATCGTCACCAATGTTGTTCGGATTCCTTGGTTCGGGCACAACCATCCTGACCCAGGCGCGACCCCCGGTAGCTTTGGGCACTACCTCCGCGAAGATAGGATCGGCCACCGCCGCTGGCAGGATACGGTTTCGGATAAGTGTCTCTTTGTATTCAAGAGTTTCATCCGGGCCTCCGTCCTGCATACGACCGTAGTGCCCGGCAATCACCGCGCGGGTTCGCTTCTCAAGCTTGACCAGCAGATAGGCCAGTTCTTCATCACCGCTCTTGTCCAGCCACTTCTGCCCGGTTTCCGGTTTCGACATTTTCTCCGGCTCAGCCAGTGACATAGTTATTGGGACTACCATCGCCAGCACAGCCGCCGTCACCAGCCATTTGACGGACATTTTGTTTGTGAGCACGGGTTTTCCTCCTTATCTGAAGTTATGTTGACAGCTTAGTGTATTAGGGTAGCAAGATAGTTACACCCGAAACATGACGCAATGGATAAATAGGTCAAATATACGAGTTATGTGAGCGGCAGCCTGTCCACATCTGAGCACATGCAAAATTATATCTTGCGGTTTTTTGATAAATGAATTATTATTAATCGCTCTACTTTGGGGGATCACCCCTCGCAGTGTAAAAATGTTGCAGATAGTTGGAAGAAAGGAATCACATTATGAACAGACAATCGGATTGTGTTCAAATCTCATTATTGTTGATGCTTCTTTGTGTATTTGCGTCATCAGCGGTTGGACAGACATTTATAACGACGCCCCCTCCGGAAAACAATACAAAAGTCGGTTTTCGCTTTCTCCATCCGAATTATAAAGCCAAGTCGTATATTACTACTTTTACCGGGACGTATGATTTATATGTCAACATGCCGGTATCGCCTAAAATCAATCTCGAATTGAAATTCCCGTTTTCCGGTATAGGATATGATTCCCCTTATCCGATTGATAGTAAACAGGCGATTGGTAATATTTATTTTGGTTTTCAGTATCATCAGCCGATTGAAGAATTTCAGAAATTTAAAGGTACCATTTTTTCATTTGGGGTAAACATTCCCACGGCTGATAAAGATGAATGGGCTCCCCATTATATGGGCCTTATTTGTAATGAGTATGAGGCTCAGAGAATTTTACCCGAGGTTTTTACTATCAGCGGTAATGCCGCTTATTGGATGCTGACCGGCGAGCCGGAGGATGTCGGCGGATACTTTGGATTTGAACTGGGACCGCAGTTATTTATTCCGACCGGCGATAATAATGATGATACGGAATTAATGATGCACTACGGCTTGACCATGGGGCTTGATGCGCCCAATGTTGCTATCTTTGCAGAATTTCTGGGGGTCTTCGCGGTGACCAGTGATGTTGATGATTTTGGGGAGCGCTTTGACCATTTCGTCGGTATTGGTATGGGTATCACCGATTTTCCGGTCCGACCTTCCCTGTATTATCAGATTCCGTTGGATGATGATTTGAATGATTTTTTAAGTGGAGTCTTCGGTATTAAAGTAGAAGCCGCTTTCCCAACCAACCGATGACGCGGCCGTAAGTTCTTTAGGGCTGAAGCCCGTCGGGCTTCAACCATTAGCGACAACTATCGAGTTGTCCTGATTAAATCCCTGTTATTCCCGAGAGTCTCCCATTTCACGGGAGACGAGTCGGGAATCCATACTACGTTTGGAGAATTGTTGTGTTTGTCAGTTGACGATGAGTCTGCATGGAAGCCAGCTTTCGCTAGCATGATAACATAATTTATCTTGCCGTTAAGATATAATTGTGGCATTATTAATTTTGTAAGTTAACCTCCCTGCGGTTTAGGCAGTAATTATTGCAGGATTGTATCGTTTGGGGCACTGAGGTAAATGATCTTAGATAATGTGAATTATAGAGACAATAAATCGAATTCCACAGCAAGATGTAGGACACCTGCGTTTTGTACAGGGCCAAAGCAGAAGGGGTTGTACCGATGAATAATTTATTGCAAAGTCTGAAGTCGAATCAAAGAGCTGGTAGTAAGCCGCGTTGCCATCTATTAACGCACGGCGCTCCCGAGCAGGTCGCCGAGCGGTTGACCAGGTTGATCACCCCGTGGGGTTTGGTTGCGGCGACCGACAACTGGATGCCGCAGGGCTTCGATGATGTTAAAGAAGCCCAGTTGCACAATGCGCAGCGTTTGCTCGATGTAAATCCGTATGGTCAGGCGCTCAAGTCGTGGTGGCTTGCCGTTGCCAGGCGCAATTCGGTGACACCAAACTGGGATATCGCAAGCACCTGTACTATTGATGGCAAATGTGGTTTACTTCTGGTTGAGGCTAAGGCACATCATGAGGAGTTGAAGCAAGACGATCGTTGTGGCGCCAGCAATAAAAGGAATTTCGAACGAATCGGAGAGGCCATTCACGCGGCCAATGACGGTCTCAACAAGGTCCGGGATGGCTGGAACTTATCTCACGAAAACCATTACCAGCTCTGTAACCGCTTCGCGTGGAGCTGGAAACTCGCGACTCTCGGCATCCCGGTTGTACTTGTGTATCTTGGGTTTCTTAATGCAGACGAAATGCCAAATCCCTTTTCGGGTGCGCAATCCTGGGATAAGGCGGTCCGCGATTACGCCAAAGATTTAGTGCCTGAAAGCGTGTGGGGCAGCAAGTTGACGCTCGATGATGCTCCCATTTACCCGCTCATCAGATCGATGAAAATTCGATTAAATTCGATTCATGGCCTGATTGATGAGGTTGATGTAAAAAGTCTGTAGATCGGAAACCCTTTGGTTTCGATAAATAAAATATTATCGGTTGCCGGCAGTCTTGCTGTGGAAAAAAATGGTTAGTTGACCTTGTTAAGAAAATATCCGATTTGCTACGAAATTTAACCCTTGCTTTTTTATATATTTCTGTTATTATGTCGGGCTGTTATGGCGGTACCAATTAAGCTCTTAAGTTTTCAAGGAAAAATCATCGCCATTGATGGCCCGGCAGGTTCGGGAAAATCAACCACTGCCAAACAATTGGCAAATCGGTTGGGCTTCACATACCTGGATACCGGGGCCATGTATCGGGCGGTGGCCTTATTTGCCCTGCGTCATAATGTTTCGTTTGATGATGAAAACGCTCTGACGCAAATCGCGGCAAAAATTTCAATCGAATTCAAAAACCATCCCGATAAAGGGCAGTTGGTTTTTTTAAACGGCGAGGATATCTCGAATGATATGCGTACACCCGAAGCAACCCGTGGTTCATCGGCCATAGCCGTGCATCCAAGAGTCCGCGAAATTTTAGTCGCTTTGCAGCAGAAAATGGGGAAGAAGGGGAGTATTGTCGTTGAGGGCCGCGATACGACATCGGTTGTGTTTCCTCTGGCTGATTTGAAAGTCTATCTCGACGCCGATATAAAAACGCGGGCCCAACGCCGCTTTCTTGAGACCATGCACAACGGGCAATCAACGACCATTGAAGAACAGATAGAAAGCCTCAAAACTCGCGACAGGAATGATTCGGAACGAAAAGCATCGCCGCTGAAAAAGGTTAATGAAGCGGTTGTCGTTGATACCACTCACATGTCTATTGAAGAACAGGTTGAGACTATAATTCAGATTGCCAGGAAACAGTTCACCTAATGATATGAAGTGGTTTTATAGAACAATTTGGACGTTGGTACGCTATTTGGGAATGGGTTTTTTGGGCCTGAGGGCTATCGGCGAAGAGAATATTCCGATGTCGGGGTCGTTGATATTTGCGTCCAATCATCAGTCGTATCTCGATCCGCCTTTTGTTTCTGTAATGATTCGTCGGGAGATTCATTTCTTCGCCAAGAAAGAGCTCTTTGACATACCAATATTAGGCTGGATAATCACCCGCCTGAACACGATTCCGGTTCGCCGCGGCGTCTATGATCCAACATCTCTTAATCGGGTCTATGACAGCCTCAATAAAGGAGGCGCCATTCTTATGTTTCCCGAAGGCACCCGGGGAAACGGCCGAGAATTTCTTAAACCCAAACCGGGAATCGGAATGATTGCTCGCAAAGCAGAAGTTCCGATTTTACCGCTCTATGCCTGGCGAACCAATAAGATGCGAGACGCGTTAATCAGGCGTAAAGGAATGATTATTGAATTCGGTCAACCAATTTCTGTAGATAAGATAAAAGAATATCCTGACAATAAGGAGGGATATCGTGAACTGGCCAGAATGGTAATGACTCGCATCGGAGACATACGAGATAGAGGAAGTAGAAATTAGAAACAGATAATGAATGTGACGCTTTAATAAAGCAATCGACATGCCGATAATGAAAGCAATACCCCTGGGCAAAGCTCGGGAGTAAATATATTTAAGGAGGATATTTAGAAATGGCTGAAGCCGAAAAAACCAAAACAAAAAAATCTACCAGGACGGGAGGTGATAGGGTTAAGCTGAGCAAAACCAAGAAGGCCACCACCAGGAAAACCAAGGCTGTTAAGACTAAGAAGGTAAAGAAGAAAATTACGGAAACGGTTAAGCAGGTTGTCGAGACCGCTCCGGTAGCTGAAAAAGTCGAAACCGCTCGCAAGAAAAGAATCTCCGAAAAAGCCAAAGAGCGCGTCGCTGCTCCGGTTGTCGAAGCTATTCCCGAAGTAGTTGATTCCATGCGCCTGACCGATCTGGAAGCCAAAGAATACAACCAGGAAGAGTTCGATGAGCTCATGTCGATGTATGAGGGTACGCTTCAGGATATCAAGGAGGGCGAAATTGTCCCCGGGACGGTAATCGGAGTTACCCGCGATGATATCATCGTCGATGTCGGATTTAAATCCGAAGGCATAATCCCGATTAACGAATTCGTTGGAGACATCAATATTAAAGTCGGCGACGAAATCGAAGTATTTCTGGAAGCGGTTGAGGATGGCAAAGGTCAGCTGGTTCTTTCAAAGCAAAAAGCCGATTTCATGCGCGTCTGGGATCGCATCCGCGTGGCTCATGACGCCGGCGATTTAGTTCCCGGAAGAATAAAGCGTCGTATTAAAGGCGGAGTTGTAGTCGATGTCATAGGCGTCGATGCTTTCCTGCCAGGTTCGCAGATCGCCCTGAGACAAGTGCCTGACTTTGACGCTCTTATTGGCGAGACCATGGATGTCAAAATTATCAAGCTCAATAAAAGCCGCCGGAATATTGTCGTTTCACGCCGCGTTGTTCTCGAAGATGAACGGGATAAACTGCGCAATGAGCTTTTGGAAGAGATCGAACTGGGGCAGGTCCGCGAAGGAATCGTGAAAAATATTACCGACTTCGGTGTCTTTATTGATCTCGGCGGAGTCGATGGGCTTCTGCATATAACTGATATGTCATGGGGCCGAATGAGACATCCTTCCGAAATGGTTCAGCTGGGAGATACCCTGAATGTCAAGATTCTCGATTTTGATGATAAAACTTCACGGATTTCTCTCGGCCTGAAACAGCTCACTCCGTATCCCTGGGAAAATATAGATGAGAAATATCCTATCAATAAGCGAGTGAAGGGTAGAGTTGTTTCTATTACCGATTACGGCGCGTTTGTTGAACTGGAAAAAGGCATTGAGGGATTGATTCATATTTCAGAGATGTCCTGGACTCAGCATATCAAACACCCTTCCAAAATTATGAGCATGGGTGATGCAGTCGAGGCGGTTGTTTTGTCGGTTGACCAGGAGAATGAAAAGATTTCCCTGGGTATTAAACAAATGGAACCTGATCCATGGCTGACGATTCACGAGAAATATCCGATCGGTAGTGTGGTCAAAGGCCGGGTGCGCAATCTGACGGCTTTTGGGGCCTTTGTTGAGATCGAGGAAGGCGTAGATGGACTGGTTCATATCTCCGATATGTCCTGGACAAAGCGTATTCAGCATCCTTCTGAAATTATGAAGAAGGGCGATATCATCGCGGTTCGCATTCTCAAGATCGACACCGATAATCGGAGAGTCTCTCTGGGCATTAAGCAGCTTCTGGAAGATCCCTGGCCGGAATACGCCAAGAAGTATGCTGTCGGAAATGAAGTTCTGGGTACGATAATGCGCTCCATGGATCGCGGCCTGGTCGTTGAACTGGATGGTGAAGTTGAAGGATTTGTTCCGAGCAATCAACTGGTCAAAGACGGTGACGATAAAATCGCCGAGAATTTCACCGATGGCCTTCAGATCCCGATTAAGGTTATCGAGTTTGATCGCGGCGCGAGAAAAATAGTCCTGTCGATTAAGGAGTATTTCGAGAAGCGCGACCGCGATGAATATGAGAAGTTTATCTCGGAAGCCGCAACTTCGAGCGTTAGCCTGGGCGACTCACTCGGAAACGTTGTGACCGTTACTACTGAAACTCTTTCGGAACCGGGAAAGGTTGAAGAAGCTGCTCCCGTGGCAGAAACTCCGACCGAAGTAGTTGAGCCAGCATCTGAAGCCGCTCCCGTAGCAGAAACTCCGACCGAAGTAGCTGAGCCAGCTTCTGAAGCCGCTCCTGCGGAAGAAACTCCGACCGAAGCGGCAGAGCCAGCTTCTGAAGCCGCTCCTGCGGAAGAAACTCCGACCGAAGCGGCCGAGTCAACTTCTGAAGAGGCTCCTGCGGAAGAAACTCCGACCGAAGTAGCTGAGCCAGCTTCTGAAGATGCGCCGGCTGCCGAAACCACGTCGGAAGCTCAAGATACACCCCCTGAAGAAACTGCCGAAGACGTCCCGGAATCCAAACCGGAAGCCGATTCGGAATCGGATGAGGAAAAACCGGCTGAATAAATTTTCGGCTTAACCATGCGTAAATTAAAGCCCGGATATTTTCCGGGCTTTTTTTCGCCTGAATACATAAAAATAGACTTGGCATCTTCGTCAATAAACGTATAATAAGTCATGAAAAAAATGGCATTGACAACGGTCGGCTGTCGACTCAATCAATATGAAACCGAACAAATCGCCGCGAAACTTAGCGAATACGGCTTGCGCAGAGTACCCTATAGCCAAAAGGCCGACCTGTATATACTAAATACCTGCACCGTTACCGGACGGGCCGATTCTGATTGCCGTAATCTAATCAATCGCGCCTATCGTCTAAATCCTGATGCTGTTATGGTTGTCGCCGGATGTTACGTCGTCGCCGAGAAAGATATGTTATCTGAGATGAACGGCGTTGATCTTGTGGTTGATAATCGGCAGAAGATAGAATTGCCCAATTTACTCAGGGGAAAATATCCAGCGTTGTTTCAAGACGGGGATTCGGACTCCGCTTCATGCCTGAGTAAAATGGATTTAACAGATCAAAATATTTCTCCGCCTAACCGTCCCATGGTTCAAATCGGCACCGGATGTAATCAGAATTGCAGCTATTGCATCGTGCCGCGAGTGCGAGGAGAGTTAGTGTCATTTTCATCGGGCAAGATAATAAATGAAACCAAAGAGTTGGTATACAGGGGATACCATGAAGTAGTTCTGACGGCTGTTCATATAGGCAAATACAAATTTAACAACCTGAATCTTGCCGGTCTGGTCAATAAAATTCTCAAAGAGACCAGCCTGCCGAGGCTGCGCCTGTCGTCTCTTGAGCCTAATGAATTGGATGATGAATTAATGGATCTGGTGGCGAATAACTCCCGTGTTTGTCGGCATCTGCATTTGCCGCTCCAATCCGGGTCAGATAGAATATTGAAACTCATGAATCGGCCATATAATCGAGACGCGTATTTGAGAATCACTGAAAGAGTAAAAAAGGCGAATGAAGCGGTTACCATAGGATGCGATTTAATTGTCGGTTTTCCAGGCGAGACGGACGATGATTTTGAATATTCGCTTGATATTCTCAAATCCGGATATATCGATTACGGTCATATCTTTTCATATTCTGATCGTCCGGGCACGCCGGCTTCGGATATGCCCGAAAAGATAAGTCCACCTGTGATAAAAGAAAGAAACCGCATTGCCCGCGAAATATGTGATAAAAATCGTAATCGACAATTGGAAAAGCATATCGGCGTTGAGGTATATGTCATCTCCGAGCATTCAAAAAACAAAGAAGGATATTATAACGCCGTCAGCGATAATTATTTAAAAGTTCGCCTGCCAAAAGGCATAGGCGGAGGGAAAAAAATTTTGAGATTTCTTCCATCAATTGTAGCCAATAATATTCTTATTTAATCACCAATTCAGGAACACGCACAATATACTAATGTCCTCACTCTACACATCCCGGTTGAGGTCCAGGGCCGTCCCTGAAAACATGATTCACTATATAAACAGCATCTCCAACATTAACAGAGCAATCGGCATTGGCGTCAGCGGCATTGGGTATTTGAGGCGCCGGGCCGCCCTTAAATACAATGTTAATCAAAAATACCGCATCGCCGATATTTACCGATTCATCATTGTTGGCGTCGCCGGGCGAATAAGGATTTGGGTCAATTATTGTTAATGTGAAATTCTCAAAATCATTATACATGATTTGCTGAATATCCTCTGCCAGTACGATTAGTTCAAAATCACCGCTTTGAACAGGTGTCCCCGTTATATATCCCGTTGAACCGTCAAATGTTAATCCAGCCGGCAAGGTACCGTCAATAATTTCCATTCTATAAGAACCGTTTTGACTTTTTGCAAGAATTTTAAAAGTATAAGATTCACCGATAAAACCCACCGGAAGTGCTTCAGTCAATATCTTAACGCCATAGGATGGTGGAGGTTGGCCAAATTTATATACAAAATTGTCCGGATCAAAAATAACCAGCTGTACAGGTTCCTTAACTTTAATTATATAATTCTGATCCATTCTGTCATTAAAGACAGTCACGGTGTCACGAAGTCCAGATTCATAGACAATGTGCAAGTCTAAAAACATTGAATACAGATAGTACGGGAAAACCCAACGGTGCATATTTTGCCATATATTATAATAAATATTATATGTGTTTTTGACTCCTTCTTCAAACATATAGCTGGTATAGTACAAAGGCTGCCCCTCGGTATAAATATAGCGGCTAAAGAAAAAATCAAGTTCCTGATTGGATGTGGTCTCAAATATTTCCTGAAAATCTTGTGTTGTTGCTGATTTATATTGATATTGTTCTCGATAATTACTCAGGGCTTCAAAGAAGGTTTCATCGTCGAAAAGATGGTGAAGCATACGGAAAACCCAGGCGGCCTTTTGATAAATTTCAATCTTGAAAATTGCAGGACCCCGTGCGGCTGTATATATCTTACCAGTTCCATTTACACTCCAATCCCATGAAAGGAGCACTGCTTGACTTCTACTATAGCCATATTTGTGTTCAATAAGTAAAAGTTCGCAATAGGTAGCGAAACCTTCGCTTAGCCAGGCATGGCGCCAATTGTCACAGGATACCATATTACCCCACCATTGATGGGCTAATTCATGGATTAAGGATGTATCCGCATAACTGTCTTCATCTATACATGCAAATACATTTGTTTGGCATTCCACGCTTTCATTTAATATGACTTGAGTGCATCCATACTTCTCATTAATAAATGGGTATTCGCCAAAATAATTACTGAGAAAATCTAGTAGTTCCGGTATCTGCCCGTAATATTCCTGAGAAATCTCATATTGGTCGGGGAAAACGAAATATTGGAGCGTCAAAGTTTGGCCATCGCCATAATTATATTCATCATACCAGACTGTATAAGGATGGGCAGCGATATTCACCAGATAGGTTGCAATAGGATAGCGTTCTTTCCAAAAAACTGTGTGACTACCATCACCATTATCAATATCTGCTTCCTGCAAACCATTCGAGGAAACGACTAATGAAGTATCAACAGTAACAATGATATCAACAGAATCAGCCTTATCGCTGGGAATATCTTTACAGGGCCACCATTCTCGGGCATAATCTGCCTTTGAGTTTGTCATTATCAAGGGAGAACCATTCCTCTCAGAAAATATGAATCCATTAGACTCGTGTTGGAGGGGAGTTCCATGATACACAATTGTAAAGTAAAACTCTTCGTCGATATTATAATCGCGCTCCAGAGTGACAACAAGCTGTCCCAGATCATAGTCAAATGAAAGGTCTCCCGATTCAAAATAAATCGAATCAATGATCATATTAAGGGAAAAATCCAAATTAATTTCGTTTAGCGAGCTTACTAATGACTTTCCCTGAATTCCAACTGCGCCGTAAATAATTTCATTCACTTCATCCACTCTCAAATCAAGTCGATAGTAAGTTATGTCGTAGTCTGAGTAATCGGCCAATTCACGCACGCCAGTATCATTATCTGAGTCAAATGCACCGCTAAATATTGATATGTCTTCATCTTCAAATGAAAATTGTTGGATCTTCTCAATTGCTGGTTCGCTGACTATATTTTCCTGGCCAAGGATCAGACTATTTAGGCTTATGATGAATATGAGAGTAAGATAAATGGGCTTCATAGTAACCTCCACGGTTTTGCATTTCCACTAGCCCCAATTGTCTATCTTTATAATATATGGCGAGTTTGCTATTGCCAACAACAAACCGAATATCTTTAATATACATGACTTAAGTATTTATACAAATGGAAATTATCCATGAAGAACTCATTTACCTGAAAGTAAGCTTGCCCACAGGCGTTGGTGGAGGGAAAGAAATATTGAGTTTAAGCCTACAAAATTGAACAGCGATTTATTGATCTGAGGAAACGAACCCATTTCGAGTATGAAAAACCGCTTGTATTCAAGGCGTTTTGCTTTATATTATAATACAGTCTTATTCGCATCATGTGATATTCTCGTTTATATTTTTTATATAGATCTAAGGGGCAAACGATGAAGTACTCGCTTATTTTACCGGCCATACTAATAATTTTCGCAAGCGCAAGTGTTTTTGCTGCCGATGCGTTTTTCTATGAAAGAAATAGCCTGCCCACACAGATAAAACCGGCTTCTATCACCTGCAGTGATCTTAACAATGATGGCCATCAGGATATTATTGTTGGCAATTATTCCTCGACATCGGTTACGGTTTTACTGGGTTCAGGCGACGGAAATTTCTATGATATTACTCATTATCCTGCCGGCGGCAAAGTATGGTCATTATGTGCAGCCGATATGAATGGTGATGGCTTCAGCGATATAATTTCTGCCAATCTCCAACCATTTAATTTTTCTATATTATTCAATCAGGGCGATGGCGTTTTTGGAGAACCTTCCATTTATGAAACTGAACAAGGCAACCTGGTAGTCAAAGGCGAATATCTTGATAATGACGGTGATATCGACCTGGTCATAACAACTTTGCGCGGGCGGGGACAGATATTTATGAATAACGGTGACTCAACCTTTACCCAAACAGGTGATTTGGGAGTTGGGTTGCGCGCATATGGTCTGGATCTTTCTGACTATGACAACGATAATGATATTGATATAGGGGTGGTAAATTATGTATCTATGAATATCCCCGGCAGATTTATTCATTATCTGAATAAAGGAGATGGATCATATTATTATCCTGTTTTAGAATATCGTTGCGATCCGGGTTCAAAATCGGCTTGTTCCGGCGATTTTAATAGTGATGGAAATATTGATATTGCAGTGGCCAATGACGAATCGGATAATATCTTCATAATTCCGGGAAACGGTGATGGGACATTTGGCGAATACGCCAGCTATTTCTCAGGATACTCCCCCCGTTCTATTGTTTCAGGTGATGTCGATAATGACGGCGATGATGATTTGATAGTAGCCAATTTTATGAAAAACCATAACGGAAGAATAACGGTATTATATAATGATGAGGGAGATTTTTCCGAAAATATCAGCTTTTATGCTATGGGATCAACGCAAGCGGTTTGCGCCGCGGATTTCAATGAGGACGATAAAATTGATATAGCGGCGACTATTTCTTATTCAAATAGCGTCTCGATTTATTTGAATCAATCTTTTATGTGCGGTGACGCCAATGACGATAAAAAAGTGAATATCGGTGATCCTGTTTACCTGATAAGTTATATATTCCGAGGCGGTCCCGAGCCGTTTAATTGGGAAGCCGGAAACGTAAATTGTGACGACGAAACCAATATCGGAGACGCAATATTTCTTATAAATCATGTATTCAAGAACGGTACCTGGCCCTGCGCAGGATGTAATTAAGTGAAGATATTTTCCGAAAGTTAACCAAATACGGGCGAGTAAAGCCAAAATTGTCCAGTTGCTTTACAACCAATCTTGAGATTTTCCAATAATCGCCAAAGACAATGAAGATTAATGAATAATCGCTTTTAATTAACCGCATATATTGTTGATAAATAAAAGGTTATGATTTTGGGGCGGCGTCAGTTTTCATAAGATTAATCATATCCAACCATAAATAATCTATAATGAACTGTCCAGATTCCTGACACAAATTTAATAAAGGGATCAATCTGTTGCATTATGTAGCGATAATCCCTTTAACAATTTGTTTGTTACTCCTAATTGTCTTCTTAACCATTTAATAATCAACAAATTAGGTTTTTTTCAATATGAGGATATTTTAATCAAACCCGGCATACGGATTGCTTGTAATAAACTTGAATTTAACTTAGTAAGGGCTTAGTTGATGAAAAAACTCCTTATTTTTCTGGCTTCAATTTTCTTTATGACTCCTGCGGTTTTTGCCGTACCGGCCGTCCAGGTGTATATCCCGGGTGCTGACTGGGACGCCTCTACTCAGACCTGGATAACTTACAGCTCGGATTTTGAACTACAGGTAATAACCTCGAGCGGTGATACCAAGCCAATATACAATTTGACGCTGGTAACGTCCTTAGGACCTGATGAAACTCCAACCGATGGTGCGATTTCTATTAACGGCATTGATTATAACGACTTCACTTATGGAACACCTCCGGAATTTGGAGATAATGCCAGCGGCTATCCTCCTCATGGGACATTTCCCGCCAATTATTTTGAGTTGGAATTAGCGGCTTTGGTTAATGACGCTCCTCATGTTGTCATGGATATGCAGCCGGGCGAAGACGGCACAGATATGGGTAGAATTTTCATATTGAATATTTCAACTTCGTACGAAAATGTTCACTTTGATGCTCACGGTTTTTATCGTGAAATCGATGGCAAATTTACTTTTGCACCGTTTTCGCATGATGGTCAGAAAACCATCCCCGAACCGGGAACCTTGACTCTTTTCGGCTTGGGGATTGCCGGCGCCGGAATTTACCGTCGCTTCAAAAAGTAGTACCGGGTATGTAACAATGCCCCAGGGGTAAGTATACAAAGGTTATGATAGATTGGGCTCGCCTTTAGGCGCGCCTCAGGGTGTTGACAAAGACGTCAGCACTTTTTTTTGGTCGAAAATCTCCTTATTTGTATGTCGTCAGACAATTCGGACAATGTGTAATTTGGAAAATAAATAACAGGCATTTTTATAATATTTTATATATATGACGGCCACCAGCTCAGCGGCCTGCCGGAAAATGGGAGCTTTTTCCCATTTTTCTCAAGTCAATCCCGAAATTTTTTGTTTACTATAATCTTTTATCAGTATAACTTTATACGATGATTAGAAATTGGTTTCTTTTAGTCACTTTTTTTATCGGTTGCGGTTTAGCGGCGAATATCGGTTGTGCTTCCGATATAGGTTCGCCCCAAAACTATCTGGGAATATCGCTCCCATATCCAAAAGAAAATCCGCAAATTCAACTGGATTTTAAAAAATATCGACGACGATTATCGTCGTCTAAAATCCATGTCATTCTCAGTACCGATGAAAAGGGTAAGGTCAAGGAAATAGATTTCCCACCGGATTCTGCGGTCTGGATAGAACCGGTGAAGAAGAAACTCAAAAAAATACGATTTCAGTATACTGAGGGAAGAAGACTGGGCGGACGAATTAGTGTTCCTGTTGAAGTGATATACGGTAAAGAATTTTTTGTAAACGGTTCAATTGATCTCAGATTGCCAATTGCTCCCCAGGAAAATAAAACCGATTCGGGATATAAAATCGATAGAGATTTGATGTATGAGTTTTTAAAATTAAACAATGTCGTTTTGCCGGAAGTAAAATATGTCCCTCCGATGAAATTTCGCGTTAATCCATCAAGCAAGAGCGGCAAATATGAAACGGTTGTGGCTCGCGTTCAAATTGATGAAACGGGAGAATTGATTGACGTATCATTTCCAATTTCCGGTATGGATAAGAGTACTCATTCGGTATTGACGGCTTTAATTAATTCAGAGTTTTCTCCGGCTTCAATTAACGATACGGCGATTGCGTCTGATTTTCTTTTAATTTTCAGATTTTTTGATAACATTGTCTATCCCTATTCGCCAACGGAATCGGCCGACAGTTCAGGAAATTTAACTCATGCTCAAGAGTGGTTTATGACGATGAGATTAAATCCTGATGATATATATATCTATCCAATTCCGAGAAACTTTCCGTTGGGATATCGAGGTTCAAGCAGCCTGACCAAAAACGCTTTTGGCAGCGCCGCAGGACAGGTTTACATTGATCAGGATGGAAAAACAAGGTTTACCGCTTCACGAGTATCAGACAAACTAAAAGCAAACATTTCAAAAATAATGTCCAGATTTACCTGGTATCCGGCTGTTAATGCGGAAGGTAAATTTGAGTGGTATCGTGGTAAGATAAAGATTAAGATAGACTTCGAGAAGAAAGTCGTATGTAATGCCGAATGGCTGGAATAAAGCCGCAGATTTTGCGACCTGTAGGATGTTGCAATACAATGGCTTGCCTGTTAATTGTAATAGTCGGATAATCTGACGATGAATCCACCGAAACAGGTATTTTGTAACCCGGAATGGAAATTATAACTCGATGCTTCACAACAATATATAATTTTTGATAAAATTTATTTGACGGCACGGGTTTTGATTCGTCAAGTTCCATATAATTCAGACTTTTGCCCGGAAGAATTGTTGTACATAATTGTATTAATGATGGTATAAATAATATGGCGACTAGCGGCTTACAAATTGTTGTAAACATGTTTTCGGCATTAGTCATGTTTATAGGCGGTATGGCTATCGCGATTTATTACCCCGGTACCATGGGGGAAACATTTCGTTGGGTAATCGGTATATTTGTGAGCTTCTATTTTGTGGCCCGTATAGGACAGTCAATAGTGGCCTTTAAGCAAATTCGGGAAAAGGAAAACGAGGGTTTACATGAGTTGGTTGAGGAGTTAGAACGAGACGATGGCTCCTCAAAAATCACTTGACATAATAGGCGTTTTTTGTATTATGGAATTCTTGGTTTCTTTTGAACTGAAAGGGTTTGAGCGAACAATGGCTTCTTTTAAAGCATCACGATGGATTTGCATTTTAATGATTATGGCGGGGGTGTTTTCTTCGACTATTTTTGCCGAGGAAATCGATCCTCGGGTAACCGAGGCATTAAACAATCATGATACGACACAAGCGCAGATATTACTTGATGGTATTATCAAAACAGATCCTTCCTATGCCTATAATTACTTTTTAAAGGGTAAGATTTTCTTTGCCCAGGGAAATTATGAGGATGCCCTCGATCAATTTGAAATTACTCTGGATAAAAAATCAAAACTATATGAAGCTCTGTATTTGAAGGGCCGAGTCTTGCTGCAACTGGGTAAAATTGATGATGCTGAAAAGGATTTTAAAAAAGGTATTGATAAAGCCAAAGATGAGAAGTCGTGGTTCCATAATGGACTGGGTCTGGTTTATATGGAACGGGAAGAATATACCAGGGCCGATGTTGAATTCCGCAGAGCTATCCAGATTGGTCCGGATCAGGCCGAGTTTCATGTAAATCTTGGCGACGCCAACTATTTCTCCAAAATATATCCTTTGGCTATCAATGAGTACAATCAAGTCATTGAAATGGATACGACCAATCTTGATGTATATTTCCGATTAGCTCGCGCCTACATGGTTCAGAATCAGTATAGTGAGGCGTTGGATCAACTGAGTGTTGTACTCAGCCGGGATACGACCTACGCTTATGCCTGGAAGGAAGCGGGTAAACTATATACTATGGCGGGACTCTCGGCGCGAGATCAGGAAACGAAAAAGCAGCGATTTGATGAGGCCATTTGGTCATACGGCAAATTTATTGAATTATCGAATGACAGTACGGGGGGTGAAGTATTTTTTAATATGGGTCGCGCTTATTTTAATCGAGGCTTTTATGCAAATGCTGATTCTGCCTTCAGTTATGTTCTTTCCATTGGTGATGTCCCCAGTAATATCTATCTCTATCTGGGTCGTTCGAAAATTATCCTTGAAGAGTATCAGGCGGGGATAGATTATTTAAACAACCATATCGAGTGGATGAAAGAACAGGATACCGAATGGGAACCGGATGCCGATTTGAATCGTAGAATTGCGGATGCCTATAAGGATCTGGATGATCATGCCAACGCGGCCAAATATTATGTTACCGCCAGTGAGCTCAGGCCTGAGAATTCGCGTTACGCGGTTTTGGCGGCGATTTCATTTCATCAGATTAAGGAATACGCCGACGCCCTGACGTATTATGACCGTCGCATTGATATCGGTCCGGATGACGCCAATATTTATCTTAATGCCTCATATTGTACATTGCAGCTCGAAGATTGGGAAAAATCGGTGAATTATTTGCATAGAGTGGTTGAGCTCGATTCTACTAAAACGCGCGCCTATTTGTTGCTTTCAGATACTTATATACGCCAGTTAGCCGACTGCGATAACGGTATTTTGTGGACTGAAAAACTGTATGCCAAAGATACGACCAGTTGCGACGCTTTGATTACTCTTGGTTTCTCTTACTTCGGCACCGACTGCTACACTGATTATTTGAAAGCCATCGGGTATTTTAAGCGGGCTTTAAATTGTTTCAAGGATAAGGGCATGGACAATTGCGGCAATGCCAATGTCATGCTTTATATCGCCCAGGGCTATCATCTATATGCCGCCGATTTGCTTGAAAAGGATAAAAAAGAAGAATCGCGTCCTTTTTTTAAGAACGCCTTTGACTGGTATAATAGAGTTTTGAAATGCGAGCCGGGAAACGCGGATGCCAAAAAAGGCAAATCGGATACCGAGTTTGAATTTTGATATTGAGTTGAGTTGTAGGAGTTGATTTACGGGAGATTTTATGACTGACGGTGAAAAGAAAAAACAACCGTATGATAGTTCCAATGAGCGGTTTAAGTATATCGGATTTGACGTGTTTCCAGGAAAAGCCGGCAACCTGTTCAAATCGGACGAAGAACGCAAATCGCTTATTGAAAAAGTAATGGCCAAATTCGGACAGAGCCAGGGCGAAGTTCGGGATCGTTGCACCTTACTTGAAGTCAGGGTGTCGAATGTTGAAAAGATGTTTCTGGCGGCGGTTTCGGTAATTATGATTTTGGCGATATTTCTGCCGTGGTTTTCGGGGCATTTTGAGATTGTGACGCATCGTCTTGTCCCACAGGTCTTTGCGACAGAAGCTGTTGCCGATACAACGGCTACGGAAGATATGAAGGATTCGACCGTTATTGCTGATGATACTCAGGATGATGCCGCCGTTACGGAAGATCCGGAAACGGTTGTTGCCGAACAACAACCGATTGAAGAGGCTCTGGCTGACGCTGATTCCACGATGGCTGACAGTCTTATGGCGGCCGGGACAGAAGAAGATGTTATTCCCCCCAATATGACGACTATTACAGAGGTGACTTATGATCGGTATTCAATAAGCGGTATCGGTGCCTTGATATCGATTGGGACTTACGGTTCTTATGTTTTTTCAAGCGGATTTATTCTGATCCTGACTGGAATTTTAATGATTCTCTTTTTATTGTCTTGTCTCGGAATGGGCGCTTATAATTTATATTTGTTGTTTGGAGTCAAAATGAAAGATGCCGACGCGTTTGCTCTTCATCTAAAGAAAACTTTGAAGTTTAACTGGATTCCGGTGCTTATCTGGCTGGGAATGCTGGTTCTGTCGTTTATCGGGGCTCGGTATGGTTTTGACTCGTCGGTGATGGTGACTCAGGTGGGAGATTCTTACTCGCTTATGTCTTTTATAGGACTGACCACCGGCGGTATGTTTGTCGCGTTAGGGGCCTTTTTGGTCTTGGCCCTTAAAGGTAAAGAAATTTAGGATTTGAAACGTAAATATTAGGTGGAGGAATTGTAGCTGTGAAACAGACAATTTTTGTAACCCTCAATACTCTGATCTCGTTTGTCGTAGGCGGGATATTATGGGGCGTGATTTTCGCAAGCGCGGAACGTGGAACGATTTTGCATACTTTATATGAAGGTGGGCCTCTGGTTGTTGTTCTGATAGCGATTTTGCTGATGCTTCTGGCATTTGTTGTGGAAAGATTCATGTCGTTGCGTGTAGCCAAAGGCAAAAGCTCGGTTCAGGTATTTTTCAAAAATTTAATCGGTCATTTGCAGAGCAATGATTATGAATCGGCTCTGGCCGCTTGCGATAAGCAGCGCGGTACAACGGCCAATGTTCTGCGTGCCGGGATTGAACGGTATATGCGCATCAAAGAAGATGACTCGTTTGACACCGATAAAAAGATAGCGGCGACTCAGTCGGCTATCGAAGAAGCCAACGCTCTTGAGGGACCGCTTCTGGAACGCAACCTGATCGCTCTTTCTACGATTGCCTCAGTCGCTACTATGGTCGGCCTTCTGGGAACTACGATTGGGATGATTCGCGCCTTTGCGGCGACCGGTCACACCACTGGCGGTGTTATTGACGCTCAGGCATTGGCCCGCGGTATTTCCGAGGCGCTGGTTAATACGGCCGGTGGTTTAGCTTCGGGTATTTTGGGTATTTTTTTCTACAATTTCTTTGTTAATAAGGTTGACGCTTTCAACTACACTACTGACGAAGCCAGTTATGAAATTCTTCAGATGTTGAAAGCCAAGGAGCATCATAAATGAAGATAAAAAAGAAACGGCGGATAAGCATCTTAATCGATATGACTCCGATGGTTGACATCGCCTTTCTGCTTCTCATTTTTTATATGGCGACTACTCAGTTTAAGCCCCCGGAGAAGAAAAATGTGGATTTGCCGTCATCGCATTCAATGGTTTCTTTGCCGGATAGAGACATTATCAATGTCACCGTAACTTCCGAAGATTCGATTTTTGTCGATTATATTATTAAGGAGATGGTGACTATTGACGGCAGAGAGATTTCCCGGCCGGTCAGGGTTTATGATGAGGCAACCCCGCGAAATGTGGGTGATTATATTAACGGAGCCCGTGTCAGAAATCCCAGGGCGTTTTTGGTGATCAAGGCGGATAAGGAATCGAGTTTTGGAACCATGGAGCAAATTATGAATACGCTTCAGGAACAGCATCTGCCACGATTCCAGATTATTACCAGTTTGGAGACTGATTTATGATGTCCGGGATTATATGTGAAAACAGTTTTTTAAAGGCGGTGATTTAAATGGGTGGAGCAGCTGTAGGCGGTGACCGACCGCAAAAAGGAAAAGGTGGAGGACTCAGGCGCCCCAAACGACGTCTTGCTATTCGCATCGATATGACGCCGATGGTCGATATCGCGTTTCTCCTCCTGATATTCTACATGGTTACGACCGTATTCTCCATGCCGCAGGCGATGGAAATCAATCTACCTCCCATAGACGATACTGGAGCAGAAATTAAAGTCAAAGATTCAAATTTGCTTACTCTCCGAATTGACGGCGAAAATAATTTCTACTGGAGTATTGGAAGAGACCTGCCGACCCCAATGCGTGCCGATTCCCTGAGAACGTTGCTGGTGGCTAGGAACAAAGAAAACGCCAAGCTCAATACGCTGATTATTATTAATGAAGACGCAAGGTACAGTACCTTTGTAGATGTGCTCGATGAAATCGATTTGATTGAGCGGTCTTTCAATGCCGCGACGGCTAAGGAACTTGATGTAACCATTAGGGAATTCAATGATTCGAGGCACGATCGATATGAAGAATTTAAATCTAAACGTTTTTCATACCGCTATGCCCAGGCCCCCTGGGAAAATCGCGATGCGCGGATGGTTGAAAAAGTTCTAAGGGGAGGTGAATAAAATGGCTAATTCAGTAGCAACTCCTTACGGCGCGTTTGAGTTAAAATCGACCTATCAACGCAATATGATGTTTGGCACCCTTTCGACCATTGCGCTGACTGTTTTGATCGGTTTCGGAGTCTGGATTTATCGAGTTATTACTTATGAGGATATGGTACCGACAAATGTTATCCGCATCAAGACGATCGCGGAGCTGGGCGCTCCTCCTTCATTGGCGGCTAAGCCTCCGCAAATTAATATCGATAAGCCGAAAATCACCGCTCCCAAAGTCGGTATTCCGACGGCTGTCGATGATGATGAAGTTATCGACGAGGATATCGTTATCGCTTCTCGTGAAGATTTGCAGGAGATTAACGCGCCGGTTTTTGGCGACGAAGGCGAAGGCTCTGAGCTCCTTATTGACATTCCCGAAGAAGACTATATGCCATCACCGGATGAGTTCATTGCGGTTGAAGTCTATCCTGAACAGATTTACGAGGAAATTCCGGTGTATCCGCGTCTGGCGCAAGAAGGCGGTTTTACCGCGAAAGTTATTGTTGAGGCATTCGTCGATAAAAATGGGAATGTAAAAAAGGCTCAGGCGAAGCACTGTACAAGACCTAATATGGGCTTTGAAGAAGCCGCAATAAAGGCCGCCTATGATTGTAAATATCGGCCGGCTATTCAAAACGGAGCTCCGATTGGTTGTTGGATTTCATACGGCATCGATTTTAAGTTGAATAATTGATATTCAAGATTTGAGGGAGTGTTATTAAAAACACTCTCTCTTATAATCCCCCCGCCAAAGACGTTTGACACCGTCTTTACCTCACAAATTAAGCAGCCCAAAATATTCCGTCTCCCGGTTTGTCCGGGAAATTCTGGTTCATTAATCCGAGAAAACAGGCGTTATGCGCGGTAATTTGCCGCGGAAAAGAAGGGATGGAAAATGAACTTTGATAATGCGGACGTCAACTCATCAATCGAAAGGGCCTTAACAAATCGAGAATTAATGGATTATTATTGGCGGCAGGATTGGTTTCGTGAATTTGTTTTGGCCGCTATATTGGCGCTGATTGTGTTTGCCATGATCGTTTCGGTTACTATTGTCGTTCAAAGACCGGAAGCTTCGAGTATTAAGAATGAGATTAAAAGCAGTTCGGCAGTATCGTTGGCCAAAGTCGATTTGACCTCAACCGCTGCGTTAGGCTAAGACTGACAGATTACGAGAAAAAAGACTGATTAATATAGCAGCGCATGTGCTGTAAAACCCTTTTCGTCAGGAGGGAGATATGAGTCTTTTTTCGGTTACTTCGCCAAATCCCCCAACCTCATCCAACTGCCTAAATATTGTATATTCTTTAAGATTGCGCCAATGGTTTATTGGGCTGTTATTTGGTATTGTCATCGGGGCAATAATCGCATCAGCCGGAGGGACGGCTCTGTTAATAAATTATATGGAGCCGTATCGAGCGGCATTGATCGCGCCGAATATTCAATATCAAAATGAAAAGGCCGAAGTTAATTCTCAGTTGCGGAATGCTGCTGGGCAAATGATTGAACTTAAATAGGAGGGGAATTATGTCACAGAATTTAAACGTACCGTACGGAGCATTTGAATTAAAACAATGCTACCAGAAAAACATGCTCATCGGGATATTGATGTCGACGATGCTGGCGATTGTTTCAATAACGACGGCATTACTATTGATGCCTGATGCAATAGTCATACCGGAGGATGATACCTCCGAAGGCTCATATATTCATATAGAACCACGCCCCATAATAGTGAGGGATGACCCAGTGTCGGGCGGCAGGAAAAAAAGGCCGGAAGGGAATATGAAAAATCTAATTGATAAACTAACGGGGCGACCTGTGATGATTTCGGATTTGAGCAATGACAAGATGGAAAGCAGTTTAATGACAAATGAAGAAATAAAGGAATTGATTGACGCACAAGCCTGGATCGGGGTTGATCCAAACTCGGGCATTGGCGAATTAGGTGCGATTGGGTCTGGGGAGCAAATTCCCAAGTCAACAGAATTCGTTCCGGTTGAGATAAATCCGGAATTTGTACATAAGGAAGAACCGATCTATCCTCGGTTGGCGCTTGAGGCGGGGTTTGATGCTACGCTGACAGTTGAAGTATTTGTTGGCAAAGAAGGAAAAGTCCTCAAAGCTCAGATTGCCAAATGTACCAAGCCGAAGATGGGATTTGAGGAGGAAGCTCTGAAGGCGGCATACAAATCGGTATTTTCTCCGGCGATTCAAAACGGTCAGCCGGTCGGGATTTGGATTTCGTATGTCATAAAATTCATTATCGATAATAAAGATATCCAGGGACATTAGTGTTATCCGCATATGGGAAAACATGAATATCATCCGGGGGAGCATTGGCTGGGAGCTCTTTTGGATGATGCCCGCGCTCATTAGCTACCTGGGGGCCGTTTTTTTCGGCCCCCACACCGCTTTTTTTGGATAATCGCAAAATAAACATATCAGAAAAAACCCCGTCATTGCGAATCCGACAGTTGCCGGACGTGGCAATCTCTGGTTTTTAAATGCAGATCGCCACGTCGTTCCCGTGTTTCACGGGACCTCCATGCAATGACCAATTTTATGCAAAAATAAAGAGTTATCCACAATTGCATTTCTGATAATTCCTTATATGTAAATGTTCCCGTATGAGTTACAGCGAATTGGGTTCGTTTTGTCAATTTTCAGGCAAAGGCCTGTTTTCAGCTGTCGGGGATGTCATCCCTTTTTGGCTGTCGCGTAGTTTATCTGAACTTTTGACAAGAAGTTAGTCATTTATCTTATTCTACCTTAATGTACACACCCCGCCCTGCGGGCGACCCTCTCAAGACAGGCAAAGGCCTGGCAGGGGAACAGGCGATGGCCTGTTTTTCTGCAGGAGCCGGGTTTCCCGGCCCGAATAAATGCCTGTACTCTATCATCTGGCGCGGAAACCGCGCCCTTACGGGTGATTGCTTAATTGTAATATGTTTCATCTTACATATAAGGATGAATTCGGAAAATGCATAAAATGTATGGGATAATTGCGAATGCCGTATGCGAGAAACTATCCTCTGGCTATCGTCAGAGGACGGGCTACCGGTCATCCGCGAAGCACGTGAAAACAGGAATGCCGCGCGCTTACATATCATACTTCTCCGGCAGCGTTAGAACATGACAGTCCGAGGGAGATTTAACGAGACTCCTGCATCTCACGTCGATGCTATCAAATCGTGACGGTTTGCTCGACGCGTTTCTTTGTACCTGCAGCCTGGCCAAAGGAGGGAGTAATCTGTTCTATCACACCCATCGCCTCCTTTGACATGTCGACAGCCTCGTTAAGAGAGCTATTGGCTTTGTCAGCCATCTCCCGACCCTTATAGACAACCTGGATGCCCGCCTCCATCGACTGCCTGGCGTTCTCAGTTTCAGTCTGAATGGTCTTGATCATCTCAGCCAGCTTCCTGGTATTGTCACCGGAGGTTCTCCACACTTCTGTGAAGGCAACGGTCGTCTCTTCGACAGTCGTCGACACCTGACCGGCACACTGAGCCTGTTTACCCGTGAGCTCGGACATATGCTCGGCCGCCTTCACCGTGGCCTGGGCGCAGGAAACAATTTCGTTGGCGGCGGATACGAGTTCACCGGTGTTCTCGTTTAATTCGCGAGTTACATCTTTAAGTTTGGTGACGATCATCTCTATCGAGTTCATCATAGTTCTCCTTTCCAAACCGGCACCGCTGGCAAGAGTCAGGCTGGTGCTGGTAGAATTCTCCGCTTTCATGTTCGGCTGGGGTTCGTAGCACTGTGTTTCCGACTTCACGGCCTTATGGGCTTCCACGGCAATACGTGAAATGTCGAGGAAGATGAGCAGGCGTTTGTCCAATTTGGCTACACCATTGATGTAGTCGGTGTTGCAGGAAGTGACAATATCAGGGGCTGGCTCGATGGTCGAACGGCGAAGCCTGAGGACCTCTTCAACCGCGTCCACGACCATACCTACTACACTGCCTTCGACGACGCAGACAATTATGCGTGTATTCTTATCCCATTCCTTGCCATCCATGTCGAATTTCTTGCGCAGGTTAAGAACCGGGATCACAGTGCCCCTGAGGTTGATGACTCCCTCACAATAGTGCGGTGCGTCTGGAAGCCTGGTTATTTCGACCATACGATTGATTTCCTGAACCTTAAGGATATCAACAGCGAATTCTTCGTCGCCGAGTCGAAATGAGACAAGCTGTACCACCTCGTCGAATTGATTTCCAACGTGGGTATCCATTTCTAAATCCTCCGACATTAGCTTGGGAATAGTTCCCCCCCTTTATCAAATAATCGTCCTGTTTCTCTATTTAATTAGTTCTTCACTGTGCTAATTATAAACAATGTGGCATAAAAGGCAGGCCGACCTCCCGCAACCGACCGGCGGCCCCTCCGATTACCGCCAGAGGATAGGCCACCGGCCAACTTTTTCTTTACTTTTCTGATATTCTTATGTATTTTTAGTAACTCTTGTAATATTCGGGGGATTTATTTATGGATAAATACAATTTTCTGACTGTTCTTGGCGTTGCTATCGCAATCTTGGCGATAGTAGTAAGAATAGTCCTTTTTATAATTCAAATTTATTCTAAAAAGAAGAAAAAGCGGAAAGGCTTTTTTCGTGTTGATGGCAAAAAATCATCAGATTTAATTCCTTATGATGTTATGAGCATTCGAGCCCAAAAAGATCATGGATTTGAGGAATATTATTATGAGCGGGAATACGATAAGCAAATTGAGCAGATGATTATTGACGGGCAAAGTGTGATAATCACTGGAGAACCTCTGGCCGGGAAATCCAGAGCGGTTTATCAGACATTGAAACGCCTCAATCCCGTTCACTACGTATATATACCCCATATCGACGATTTTAACATCGAAGAATTCCAATATCCTCCCGCGATTAGCGCTGTCACCCGTAATATTCTTCTCTTGGATGATATTGATAAATACACCGCCAAACGAAATTTCCCCTATCTGCTGTCAGAATATGCCCAGCGTGATTTTATCATCGTCGCCACCTGCAGGTCCGGTCCGGAATACAAATATTTTTGCGACAACGTTGAACAGGAACGGCTGATATTCGACAAACCTATCAAAATAGAGAAAATTCCTCGAAACGAAGCCGAAAAAATCGCAAATGACACTCAAAGAGAATTGCCTGCGAGGTTCAACGGCAATATTGGATCGATTTTTGTACGGCTTGATGCCATGACCGACTGTTATGCAAAATGCACCGACGAGGAAAGAACAGTCCTCCTTGCTATAAAAAGACTATATAACGCCGGGATATATGAAGAGAATGAAGTCTTTGCAAAAAATCGCGTCAGTCGTATTTGCCAGAAAATTGACGGCATGGACAGGAAAAAATATGAGATGAATAGCATTTTTGAATCTCTCGCATTCAAATCGTTTATCTCAATAAAAAACGGAAACCTCCAAATCGAAGAAACATATCTGAAAAATATTATAGACGGGAAATTCGATAAACCTTCTCATTTTGAAACAATCTTGGATGTTTTTTCAGATGATTCAGATGCCTTATTTTTGGCTGAAGATCGCGTATTTGATTTCAGTCAAATATCTGTGCAAAAAAGCCGATATGCAAAAATTGCCATTAAATTATGCCTTCGTTGCCTTGAATTGGAGGGCGAATCAGGTTCGGTTGAGCATGTGGCGAAAATTCAGAATAATCTGGGAAAAGCATACTGGACTCTGGCCGACGTGGAAGACAAACCGGGTAATTGCACGCTGGCCATTAAAGCATGCAAAGAAGCTCTTAAAATCAGAACGCTCGACGATTTCCCGATGGATTATGCCATGACGCAGAATAATCTGGGAAATGCATACTCAACACTGGCCGAAGTTCAAGACAAACCGGGTAATTGCACGCTGGCCATCAAAGCATGCAAAGAAGCCCTGAAGATCAGAACGCTCGACGATTTCCCGATAGATTATGCCATGATGCAGAATAATCTAGGGGATACATACCGCATGCTAGCCGAAGTGGAAGACAAACCGGGTAATTGCACGCTGGCCATTAAAGCATGCAAAGAAGCTTTGCACATTTATACGCTCGACGATTTCCCGATGGATTATGCCATGACGCAGAATAATCTGGGAACTGCGTACGGAACATTGGCCGAAGTGGAAGACAAACCGGGTAATTGCGCTCTGGCCATTGATGCATGCAAAGAAGCCCTGAATATCTATACGCTCGACGATTTCCCGATGGATTATGCCATGACGCAGAATAATCTCGGAAATGCATACAAAACGCTGGCCGAAGTGGAAGACAAACCGGGCAATTGCAATCTGGCCATTATAGCATACAAAGAAGCACTGAATATCTATACGATCGACGATTTCCCGTACCAATATGCCATGACTCAGAATAATCTGGGAAATGCATATAGTACGCTGGCCGAAGTGGAAGACAAACCGGGTAATTGCAGACTGGCCATTAAGGCCTTCAAAGAAGCCTTGAAGATCTATACGCTCGACGTTTTCCCGATGGATTATGCCATGACGCAGAATAATCTGGGAACTGCATACCGGACGCTGGCCGACGTGGAAGACAAACCGGGTAATTGCCAGCGCGCGCGACAGGCATTTGAAAACGCCCTCAAAGTCTATACGGATAAAGCATTCCCACTACAATATGCTGGAACAATAAAAAATCTCGGAATTTTGGATTCAATCTGCGGGGAAGAAAAATAGGACAGGTGGCCCGTCCTCCCCGCCTCGGCGGGGAGGTTGGGTTCCCGCATAGAACATTTACAAATATCCAACCAACCCACCGCATTTTCCGAAATCATCCGCATTTAATAGTATGAATTATATTTCCGGCCGGAAATTGCCAGTAGAGGCTCGTCGCGACGAGCCCGCGTTTGCGAGTGTTTACAATTTCAGGACAACTCGAGAGTTGTCCCTACAGAAAACAGGTTTGCCTGTCATTCCCGAGAGCGAAATCCCTGAAAGGGGTGAAGCGAGTCGGGAATCCATGCAGACAAATCATCTATTGACAAATTTCGCATTTTCTTCAAACGCTGCATGGATACCCGCTTTCGCGGGTATGACAATGAGAATTTGGAAGAGAAATACAAATGGCCTGCTACATAGGAAAAATTAAAATATGCCACCCCGACAGCCAAAAAGAGATGACATCCCCGACAGCCAAAAAACAGGCCTTCGCCTGCCCGAATCACCACCGATTTGATATGACCCAAAACGTTAATCTGAGGAAACAAACCCATTTTAGAAGTTGCTCTCTGTGCCGTCGGTTCCTTAGCAAAGCGGTGAACCGACGGTAGGTCATCTACGCGACAGCTGAAAACAGGCTTTCGCCTGTTGATATGACCAAAAACGTTAATCTGAGGAAACAAACCCATTTTGAGAAGCACTCAGCTTATAATATTTGACATAAAATTCATATACACCGCGCGACAGCTGAAAACAGACTTTCGCCTGTTGATATGACCTAAAACGTTAATCTGAGGATTCGCCGTCTGGCCTTTTGCATAAGCTTCCAACGTAAATATATTTGTTTTTCAACGACGCACGAAATCAAGCTGATTGTAAATATCATAATAAAACGCCATGCTCCGGGCGCTGTCGCCCTTGACGGAAATAACAACCAGTTCACCTTTTTTCACACGGCAGGAATAGTTGATGAGAACGTCGGCCCATTTATTATTGCGCGGATTAAAACATTGATAAAACGAAATACCGCTTTGTGAATCGTTGCCCGTGTGATATATTTAGTCCGCGTCAAAAATACTTAATATATTAACTGCGTCGGGTGATTGATAAGTAATCATCGACTGTTCAATATTGAATATCGGGACCAAAAAGGACAGAGGAGGTTTCATGCGTAAATCATGTATAATCCGGTTCTTTGCATTAATCGCGTTTACTTCATGCTTAGTATCATGTGATTTTAAATCGAGTACCAATATTTACTCGTACCCGGTGGCTCATACCGTTGATGTCGTAGATGATTTTCATGGAACCCCTGTGACCGATCCTTATCGCTGGTTGGAAGATTTGAATTCAGACGAAACCGGGACCTGGATTGCTGAAGAAAAGGCGATAACCAACGAATATCTTGAAAATACGGTTCGCGAAGAAATTGGGAATGAATTAACCGAGAAGTGGAATTATGCCCGGTACGGCAATCTCAGAATTGAAGGGGATTGGTATATATTTAAGAAGAACGAGGGACTTCAAAATCAATACGTTTGTTATAAGCAGAAATCATTTTCGGAAACGCCGCAAATATTGATCGATCCCAACACTTTTAGCGATGACGGCACGGTTGCTTTGGGACACATGTATTTTTCGAATGACGGTTCAATGGTGGCTTACACTATCTCCCAGTCGGGCAGTGACTGGCGAGAAGTACGCATCCGCAATGTGGCGACTAACGAAGAATATGAAGAGACAATCCGTTGGACTAAATTCACGAGTATTGCCTGGATGAATGATAACTCCGGATTTTATTACAGCCGTTATCCCGATTCCAATCAGGTGGCTCTTGAGGATCGCACTCTTGATAATAAACTTTATTTTCATAAGCTGGGTACGGATCAGGCAGAAGATCAGCTTGTTTATGAGGATATTGTAAATAGGGAAAATGGTTTTGATCCGTATATGACCGAGGACGGCAAGTACTTAGTGCTGAATGTCTGGCGGGGAACGGATGTCGAAAATCGGATTTATTATAAGAAGATCGGAGGCGGACGGATTGTAAAGCTTATCGATCAAGCCGAAGCCGAATACACCTTTATTGAAAACATTGGCAATATCTTCTACTTTTTGACGAATAATGATGCGGTGAATTACAGGATAATCGCAATTGATATAACAAAACCCGATAAGTCAAACTGGCGTGAAATAATACCCCCAAATAGTGATGCCATAAATTCGGCAAGCATGATAAATAATCATCTGAGCGTCAATTATTTGCACAATGCCTACAGTGTGCCAAAAATATTTGACTCGGAAGGGAAATTCATTAGGGATATTGAGCTTCCAGCGGTGGGGACAATCTCTGGTATAGAAGGTAAAAGGATGGGGACGGAGATGATTTATAGTTTTCAATCTTTTACCTATCCTTCCGGATTCTATCACTTTGATTTTGTAACGGGCCAAACGGCGCTTCGTTTTCGAGATGATATTGACGTCGAATCCGATCTTTATGAAACCAAGCAAGTCTTTTTCTCATCCAAAGACGGCACGAAAGTACCGATGTTTATTGTACACAAAAAAGATTTGGAATTGAATGGCAACAATCCAACCATATTGAATGGCTACGGGGGATTCAATTCCAGTTCCAAACCCAAGTTCGATTTTAAAAACTTCTATTGGCTGGAAAAGGGCGGAATCTACGTTAAAGTAAACCTTCGGGGAGGCGGTGAGTTTGGCGAAGAGTGGCATAAGGCCGGTATGCTGGGCAATAAACAGAATGTGTTTGATGATTTTATCGCCGCCGCTGAATGGCTGATTGACAATAAATATACAAGTTCATCCAAACTTGCTATCTGGGGCGGAAGCAATGGAGGTTTGCTGGTGGCGGTCTGCATGATTCAGAGACCCGAGCTTTTTGGCGCGGTTGTTTGCGGGGTTCCGGTGATTGATATGTTGCGTTATCACAAATTTACGGCCGGACGTTACTGGACCGGGGAATATGGCAACGCCGAGGAAAACCCGGAACATTTCAAATTTTTGTACGCTTATTCACCGTTGCATAATATCAGGCCGGGAATAAAATGCCCTCCGATAATTGTGACGACCGCGGAATCGGATAATCGAGTTTATCCGTCGCATTCATTAAAATTCGTCGCCGCTCTTCAGGCGGCCGATGCCGGCGACAATAGCATCCTTTTGCGGTATGAATTAAAAGCCGGTCATGGTGCGGGCAAGCCGATGACAAAGCAGATAAACGAGAAGGCGGATATTCTCGGATTTTTATTCAAAGAATTAGACATGTAAAAGCACGGCGGCGGTATCTTCGGTCATGATGCCGCCGAGTTCAATCCTCGATTTTCCTTGCAAATAGAGATATCCTATTTATCTTAGTCCGATTATGGCCCTCGGGATTAATAAAGTCTCAATCAAAACTATTACTTTTTCCGCAATCGTAATGTGGGTCGGGTTTTATGCCTGGCGGATAATGTTTAATAATTTCGCGGTTGAGGTATTTGACGCTTCGCCGACTGATGTCGGCGTAATTCAAGCCGTTCGAGAAATCCCGGGACTGCTGGCGTTTGGCGCCGGCGCGCTGGCGGTTTATTTCACCGAATCAAAAATCGCGTCATTGGCTCTGATCGCGATGGGGCTGGGACTGCTATTCTGTGGATTTTCACCTACGTTAGTGGTCCTGGGGCTGGCGACCGTCATGATGTCGTTCGGATTTCATTATTTCGAGCCGGTAAACTCCTCACAACTTCTGGCGTTGTCTGATACAAACGAAGTCGGAAAAGTGCAGGGACGTTTATTATCTTATGAATCGATGGCCGGTCTGCTTGGCGCCGGGATGATTCTCCTGATGACATTATTTATTGATTTTCGCGTTTCATTTATCATCTTCGGAAGCGCCGTGATATTGATAGGATTATATCTGGTTCTGGCCTTGCCGCCCAATCGAGGCAAGCAGGAAAAAAGAAAGGTCAGGATAAGGAGGAAATACTGGCTTTATTATTCTCTGTCATTTCTTCGCGGATGTCGTCGTCATATTTTCACTACTTTCGCGATATTTCTACTGGTGAAAAATCATAATCTCGATATTACCGTTGTTTCGATAATTATGTTAGCGAATAATTTCATTACTATTTTTACCAATCGATATTTGGGAGTCCTCAACGACCGGTACGGCGAGAAATTTGTCCTGGTGGGATGTTCGTTCTTTCTGATATTCATTTTTTGCGGATATGCTTTTGTAAGTTTACTACCGATGTTAATTGCCTTATACGTGATTGATAACATCTTGTTCGGGTCATCTATCGCGCTTAAATCTTATATCAGGAAAATTTCCACCGAGGAAGATTTGACAGGATGTTTGTCATTCGGCATGACTTCCAATCATATCACCGCGGTAGTAATTCCGATCGCCGGCGGCGTCATGTGGAGCATGTTTGGATATCAGGTAACTTTTTTGGCTGGAGCCTTGATTGTCCTGATTGATTTGTTGCTGGCATTAAAAGTACCGGGTAAGAATATCTTATCACCCGATTCAAAGTAAATTCATACTCTACCATATGAACCGGCGTGATCCTGAAATTATTTGGGAGACTTGCCGATAATTATACTATCATGTGAATTTGCAGATTTTTTCTACTTGAGGATATCGCTTTTGAGAAAACTCGTTTTATTGCCGGCCGATATTTTGAATATCAGGGTTAGGGATAATATCAAGGAGTCAAAAAATGACGTATTGCGCGAGCATAAAGATGTTATGAACGCGGTCCGGCAGGAATTCAATAATATCTTATACCAATCCCACGCGCGTAATGATTTTGAGATAGTAATTAGCGAACCGATCAAAATCGATACTCAGGTAAACCAGTAGTTCGGTTCCTCATTATTACATTGCGATTATCTTCCAAGAGTATTTCCTTATGGCCAAACCATAAGGGGTATTATCATGAAAAAGAATCTCAATTATTTAGTACTTATTGCCGCGGCGGGCATTCTGTTTCAATTTGGCTGTTGCGGAGATAATTTAGATGAAATCACGATCAATAATGTAAGCAACGCCGAAAAAATAATCGGGATGGAATTTGAAGCCGACGAGCGGGATTCAATGCTTACCGATTTAGCGGATAATTTGGAATCATACATTGAGATGAGAAAAGTCGAGATTGATAATTCGGTACCGCCATCCATCTGGTTCAACCCTTTGCCGCGGAATTTTGAAGTAAATTATAACCAGGAAAAAATAAAATTCAGCAAGCCCAAAAAAGTGGCCATGCCGGAAAATATCGACGACCTCGCCTTTTTTTCGGTCGGTGAATTGGCAGAATTAGTGCGAACAAAAAAGGTCACATCGACTCAGCTAACCCGGCTGGCTCTGGATAGACTTAAAAAATTCGACCCGGACTTGCATTGCGTTATTACTCTTACCGAAGAGTTAGCCTTAGCTCAGGCCGCCAAGGCAGACGAGGAAATTAAATCGGGGAAATATCGAGGACCGTTGCACGGCATACCATACGGTGCCAAAGATTTATTGGCCGTGAAAGGATATAAGACGACTTGGGGAGCGATGCCTTATAAAGATCAAATCCTTGATTTCAATGCGACGGTGATAAAAAAGCTGGAAGCGGCGGGAGCGGTTCTGGTGGCAAAGCTATCTTTGGGAGCATTGGCCTGGGGCGATGTCTGGTTTGCCGATACGACTCGTAATCCGTGGAATCTTGAGCAGGGCTCAAGCGGTTCGTCGGCCGGTCCAGCCTCGGCCGTATCAGCCGGATTGGTGCCGTTTGCTATCGGTTCGGAAACCTGGGGCTCGATTGTGTCGCCTTCGACTCGATGCGGAACGACCGGATTGCGGCCCACTTACGGTGCGGTTAGCCGGGCCGGGGCGATGGCTTTGAGCTGGACGATGGATAAACTGGGACCGATCTGCCGCACGGTGGAAGACTGCGCCTTAGTCTATAATGCTATTCGGGGGTCAGATGGCATTGATATGTCTGTAATTGACGCGGCCTTCAATTATAACCCCGATATCGATTTAAAATCATTGAAAATCGGATATCTGAAAAAAGATTTTGATACCGATTCGAGTTATATGGAGCATAATAATAACGCTCTTCAAGTTATGCGCGGACTGGGGGTCGACCTTATTGAAATCGAGCTTCCGGATATGCCGATAATGCCGATGTCAATTATACTCAGCGCCGAAGCGGCGGCGGCGTTTGATGAATTGACTCGTTCCAATCGCGACGATTTGTTAGTCAGGCAGATAAAAAACTCCTGGCCCAACACATTTCGAGGTTCCCGATTTATCCCCGCCGTTGAATACATTCAGGCCAATCGCTTGAGAACTCTGATGATAGAGAAAATGGCTGCCTTAATGAAGGATATTAACGTTTATATAGCGCCTTCGTTTGAAGGCAATAATCTCCTTTTGACCAATCTCAGCGGTCATCCCTGTGTGGTTTTGCCGCACGGTTTTAATGAAGAGGGGGCCCCGACGAGCATTACCTTTATTGGACGGTTATATGATGAAGCAACGCTTGTGGCGGTCGCCGGGAAATTTCAGGATGCGACTGATTTTCATATGAAGCATCCTGAGAGATTTGAGTAACTATTGGAGTTTCAATTTAGAATACGATAAAGGCGGGAAGCCATTTTGGGCATCCCGCCTTAGTTGTCGAGCATGATGTATTTACGATTTTATGGCAATATGGTATAAGCGGCCAATTTGCTATTATACAGTCGCGGTACGATCAACAAATTTTTCTCGGGAATAAAAGTAATATCGGCTGTAAACCTGTCAATCGCGTTGGTGTTTATCAAAGGTGTTTTTTCTCCCGCGGAATTGACGCGAAATACCCTTCCATAAAAATCGGATATAATATAATTGCCCCGGCCATCAGGCGTAATTCCGTCCATTAAAGCCCCGGCTCCCAGGCTGACAATGGGTGTAATCTTCTGCGTTTCAATATCGACTGATTTTAGAATCCCATCTCCGGTGCATCCGACCAATAGTCTCCCTTTTTCATAATGAATTGCGTTGGGTGAGATGATGTCATCAGATTGCAACCAAATTTTTAGCTCTCCATTGGCGAATTTATAGATCGTGTTGCCGTCACTATCAGATAGATATCCTATACCGTTTTCATCGATAGTGAAGTCATTGGGGAAGCCGGGATTGGGAATTGGAAAGCGGTTTAAGATTTGACCGCTTTCTTTATCAATCTCGACCAGGCCGGTTCGCTCAACGGTATATAACTTATCCTTATACATGGCTAATCCGGTCGGCTTATTGAGATCGGTGATCCACTTCAATTCCTGAATGTGACCGTCGGGAGTAATTTTTGAAATAAATTCCTGGCCGGCGTTATAATAATTGGTGATATAAAGCAGATCTTTTTCGGCATCGTAGACGGCCGATTCCGGCATTCTGACTTCATTCTCAATTTCCCAGACTTTAGTAACACCATCAGCAAGATAAACGGTATCGGCGTCCTGGCACATAAAGCCCCAGCCGCCAAAAGTTTCCATGACCGCGAAGATAAGTTCGTTGTCACCGTTCTTTAAAGGCAGATAAAGAGCGTCAAATAATCCGATGATACCCAAAAATGACGGGTCGCGGCCCTGATAGGTGCTGACTCCCGAAAAGATCAATTGGCCGTTTAAGAAAATATTCACGGCATCGCTATACCCGAATGAGAATTTTCTCAATTGATCTTCAGAAGAGTTAATCGTGGTTTTAGCCCAAACTAAATTGGCATTAAAATAATTCCATGTATAATGCTGACATATATCAACCAGGCCGAATGGATCACTTTCGACGCTCTTCCAGGATAACTCAGTCAATCCCAGTTGATCGGGCGTTTTTTCGTCGTCAATTTCCAGTCGGTTAACAGGTTCGGATAATTCCCAATTCTTGATAACGCCAAAAACGGGTTCTTTAATCGGTATAGGATCAATCTGAACTGTGGAATCAAGAGTATAGGAGAAATTAGAAAAATATGACACGCCGACTGCGGGACCGAAAACACCAATCGATCCTCTTCTTGGCCCCAATTTCAATTCCGATATTGACAGTGCCGGTTTTTCATTATCATCGATAAATAATTGAGCTTGAGTTCCTTTGATAACCATTTTCATATGTATCCATTGGCCGACGGGAATAGTGGCCTTCTCGGTGCATCCGTCACCCGAGTATAACTGCCATCCGGCGACGCCGTTAATAGTAGGCGTATACTGTAACACATCCGAATAAAGAGCCGAACGATGAGGACGAACATAAAAACGCTCATAATTTTGACCCTGGATGCGGAATATGATTCCGGGATATGATTTTTCGCGGTCAGTTATCGCCGCAATATCGAATTCGATTATTCCATCTTCAAATTCAACATCTCCGAGAACCGCAATTCCTTCAAAGGCGGTTCGTCCGAGGTGCTCAGTAACCTGCCCCGCCAAAATAGTCCAGCGATTTGAATCAAATCCGACTGTTTCGGAACAGGCCTGCTTAGGCAATGTGGCGATGTTAAAAAAAATTAGAAGAAGAAGGAGAATAAAAATTCTGAGAGAAATAAGATTTTTCATTTTGGCTCCCGTTAATTATATGGCTGCAATGTCCTTTTTATTCTTAATAAGACGCAAAGTCGTCTTCTTTGTTTAATGTCGAGAGGCCAAAATCCATAAAATGTAATGCATTTTTGGGCAGAATTTAGAGGAATCTGTTATCCAACTCACCGGAATACAGGAAAGGCACCCAGGATTCCCGTGAGAAAATGAGAAAACTCTGAATTGGTCGATAAGTTATTAAGGAGTTGTCTATGAATAACTTAATAGTATAGTTATGGAGTATATTTCCCTTTTAAACTTCGATTTCTTATATGTTTTTTGAATAATATCGGCAAGTTTTTAAAGTCTATCGAAAAGTGTTCAGCAATTGGACAAAACCGGATTTGGCGTAATTGATTGTTATTCAACAGGATAATCAATTCTTGCGTGTGAAGTTTACTAAAAATGTCAGACATACTAACAATTTTGCGGGCCTGGTTGAGGGTAAAATTATAAGTTATTATAAGGTAATGATTTAAAAAATCGATTGAATTGGTATGAATTTTGCTCAAAGAAAATTAGGTAAAACAAAAATAAGTTATTTAGGAGGTTGAAATGAAAAAGATCTTGGTACTCGGATTTGCGATTTGCTTGCTCAGCCTGTCCACTCCGTCATTTGGTTTCAGTTATTTTGAAATGATTGGTGACAATGACGGATATGGTTACGGCGTGGCTGACAACGCCACTTTGCCATTTTCCGATGATCCTACTCCCGGTGGAGGTTGGATTTTCGATAACCGCTCTGCGGCCGAATTGGCCGCTACCAACGGCGCTCAATTTACTGATATCGAGCCGCGAAATACCCTGAACGCCACCTTTAATTTCGCCCCGTTTGCTCCTTCAGCGTTCCATGAAGGTACCTTTATGATTGATCTTTCCGGTATTCAGACTACCGCTGGGGGCCAGAGCAGGCTCTGGTTTGACGGTATTGAAGTTGTCAATGCTTTTGCCGGAGTAGAGATGGGTGCATGGGGATCACAGGTATTCCAGTTCTCTCTTGGCGCTGTGACGTTGGCGGACGGTATACTGGATGTTGATTTTGCGAGTGGCACTGTTGGTAGCACTGTGGATAACGTTGCTATTGACTTCGCGTCACTGAAGGTTGTTACGATTCCAGAGCCGACTTCAATGGCTCTTTTGGGATTGGGTTTACTCGGAACTGGCTTGGTTCGCAAATTCAGAAAGTAATACAAGTTTAATGGATGATAAAATACCGCCCTTCGGGGTGGTATTTTTTTTGCCTATATTTGTTTCCGAAAAATTGGCTGATTTATTTTTTCAGATTTTCCTCAAACAATTTGAAAATACGGCTGTATTCATCGGTCCAGTTTTCTTCTTTTCTAAAAGTATGTCCATCCAGGGGGTATGAAGCCAGTTCCCAATTGTCCTTACCCAGTTCAATTAATCGTTGGCAAAGGCGGACAATATCCTGATAATGAACATTCCTGTCCAGCATTCCATGGCACATTAATAACGCGCCCTGAAAACCTTCGGCGAAATAAATGGGTGAGCTTCGGGTATAGGCAATACTATCCAAATGCGGTACGTTTAGAATATCGGACGTATATTCATGATTGTAATGAGCCCAATCAGTAACCGACCTCAGGGCCGCTCCGGCTTTGAACACTGCAGGTTCTTTAAAGAGCGCCATGAGCGTTAAGAATCCCCCATAAGAACCTCCATATATGCCGATCCGGGTCGAGTCAACGCCGTGTTGGGATACCAAATATCGAGCGCCGTCAACATAGTCGTCCAGATCTTTTCCGCCCATGTGACGATATATGCCGGTTCGCCAATCGCGCCCGTATCCGGCGCTGCCCCGATAGTCAACATCGAGAACGATGTAACCGTTATCGGCCAGTAAATTATGAAACATGTATTCCCGATAATAACCGCTCCATCGCATATGAGCGTTTTGCAGATATCCGGCGCCGTGAACAAACATTACGGCGGGAGTGTTCGGAGAAACCTCATCCGGTTTAAAAAGCCGGGCATAGACAACGGCAGAATCTCTCGCGGTAAAGGTGATAATTTCCGGAGTCCTCCACGAGTATGATAAAAATTCGTCGGTAAGAGAGGAAGTGATCTTTTTCATCGGTGCACCCGGTTTGTTTTCCATAAGGTATAATTCGGGGGGATGATTCGGCGTCGAGTGAAGAATGGCCAGAGTTTTCTCGTCGGGTGACATCGAAACTTCAAAGCCGCCGCTTAAGGTTGTGATACGCTCACGTTTTCCTCCCGATATTTTCATCCGATAGAATTGTTGTTCCCCGGGATGAATTTCATTGGAGACGAAATACCAATACTTTTTGTCGCGCGACATTTTAAGATTCCGTATTTCGAACGAACCGGAAGTAAGTTGTTTTTTTTGACCGGAAATGACATCGACGGTATAAAGATGCGAATACCCCGTTTCTTCCGATTGAAACCAAACGGTATTATTATCGGGCAGCCAACCGATATTTCGTGAATACCGTCCTCTGATTCCGGGTCCTCCGATCCAGGCCTCATCGTGCTGACGGTCAAGTAATTTCATCCCTCCGTCGGATAAATTCAAAAGCACTATCCAGCGGTCTTTATTATCCGATGATAGTATTTCAACTACAGCCTTGTTATCCTCATCCGACCAAATAGGGCCATATATTATGACTTCACGCTTAGAAGGAGGGTTGGTACTATCGGCGAGAGACGGATAGTCAGCATAATACTCCGGCTGGTCGAATATACCCGGAATACTATCGGTTTCAATAAAGTAAACAGTATCTCTTTCTCTATCATATATCCCAAATTCGTAAGTCGATCCCTCTCGTCCAACCTTGGTACGGCTATTAATATCCTCGGTGAAACCGCTTCGAGTAACGTAATTCGGAACGATTGTAGAGGAATATTCCGGTGGGCTTTGAGTTATGCGAAAAGTGATAAAGTTCTCATTCGGACTCAATTTAATATTTGACTGGTGTTTTCTACCTACAAAAATCTTCGACGGGCGATTTGAATCTTTTTTGGCTCGAATCTGATTTTCTTCATCATCAATCTTGCTTTTTTCCTGAAATGACTGAAACAGATCTTTTTGCTGCTCACTCAGCCATTTTTCATGTTTGGATTTAGCCCCCACGTTTTTTTTACTTTTTGAGCCTTCCCGGAAATTGGTTATTTGGCGGATAGTCCCATCATTAAGATTCCAGATGAACAAATTACCATCATCAATGTAAGTTATTTTTAATCCATCGTGTGTGAAGCGAGGGCTGGATTCGCGGCGGACAGTGTTTGTGATTTGTTTAGTTGATTTATCCTTAAGATTATACAAGAATATATCGCCATCGCGTTCAAATAATTTGCGATTTCGATTCTTGTCGTAATCGCCGTAACGGTTTGGCTGAGAATCACTTTCTTCCGAAGAGACTTTACGTGGATTATTGCTATTTATATCTATCACATACAGGGAATCGTTGTCGGCATTTTCGGGATTCCATCGGAAATACACTTTTTGACTATGTTCGCCCCAGTAAGCTCTTCTGGGCCAATTTCCCATCCATGCTCTGTCACGCATGATCTTTTTTACAGTCAGCGGAGATAACTCTTCGGCTGAATTGATTTGGTCCGCGAGTACGGGAAGTATCAGCACCCATAACGAGCAAAAAAGCGCTAAAAATCTGATCGGTTTCATTGATTCACCTATAAAATTTGAATGAGTTAAATTCCTAAACAAATCAAAACTTGTGTTGTACTGTTTTCAAAGAAGTTCGCCAATGATTTTCAGTTATTTTACAATTTCCCCAAGGTTATATACTTGAGAATTCGTATTACCTGTTCTACAGTTTCGCAAACGGCATAAGCGGCAGAATCGAGTTCTTTGAGGGGGTGTATAAATTCTTTCGGGCGCTGAACAATTATCGGGATATTTAGCGCCGCCGCATATCCAGCATCAAAAGCGGCATTCCATTGCTTATATTTGTCGCCAAATCGAACAACTACGATGTCGGTGTCTTCAATCAAAGTCCGGGTTCTAATGGCATTAATTTTTGCGCCTTTGTGGTCGTGCCAGAATATATCGGATTCTTCACCAAGGATTTCTACTCCGCAATCATCACTGGCTGAATGATTGGTTACGGGCTCATAAAATTCAGCAGGAAGTCGTGCCTTTTTTGCAGCTGACGTAATTTTTTCTCTCCAGTTAGAATGGATTTCTCCAGATAAATATATTTTCCATATTTTTGCCATTTTCGTGCTCCTGAAAAGAATAAACTAATTAGAGCCAATATAAAAAATCCACGAAAAAATTCCAGCCCAAAACATAAATAATAATTGTCCCGGAAACCGGCATACTATGGAAATTGATTATAAGGCGATAATATTCATCCCGTATCGTTGGCATTTGGATAGGAAATTGTTCATGAAAAAATAAATGACTATTAGGCAAAAATAAAACATTGAGTACTTGCGTATCAGAAATTTTCTTTATAGCTTAGCCTTTTGTTAATCGGTCAAACGTGACCTATTAGTAAATGGCTCAATATGTGAATTGACCGAGGATTTAATAATCTTGTGTCTAAGCGAAGTTGAAGTTAAAAGAGAAATTGAGCTGGGGAAAAAAGGCGGATTTAAAAAATACTAAACCGTTCAGACGTTTTTATCAAGTTCTGGAGGGATAACAGAAATAAGGAAGGAAATAAATCATGTTGGAATTGAAAAAAGGTGACGACATACTTGCAGTCGTTGGCGGGATTCACAACAAACAAGAAGCTGATGCGTTATTTGAGAAAACCTTGAACAAGGAAACCCTCGATAAACTCTCGAAAATAAAAAATGAAGAAGCCCTGCTCAAGGTTGCCAATGCGATTGCCATGTGCAAACCCAAAGACGTTTTTATCAATACCGGTTCCCAAGAGGACAAGCAGTGGGTGCGTGAATATTCTCTCAAGAAAGGCGAAGAAAAACCCCTGGGAATGAAAGATCATACGATACATTTTGATCTGGCAAAGGAACAGGGTCGTTTGGTTGCCCAGACTTTTTATATCGTAAACAAAGGCGAGAAGCTCAGCCCGCTGGCCAAGAAATTGGATCGCGCTGACGCTATGGATTATGTGAGGAAATTCATGCTGGGGATCATGTCGGGAAAAACATTGATGATCGGTTTCTTCAGCCGCGGCCCGATTGGCGCCGTCGGTTCAATTCCGGCTATCGAAATTTCTTCCTCAACTTATGTACTACACTCGGGAGATCTCCTATATCGTAATTGCTATGAGCATTTTGACGCGGAAGTAGAAAGAAAAGGAATATTTTATACCAATGTTCACGCTGAAGGAAATAATACTCCGGAAGATCTTCCCAACGCACGAATTTTGATGGATCGCAGTTGGTTCACAACATTTTCCACTTTTTGTACCTATGCCGGAAACACTCTCCTTCTCAAGAAAGGCAATCATCGTTTTTCGGTTGACTATGCCACCTATTACAAGCACGGCGATGAACTTTCTGAGCATATGTTCATAACTGGCGTAAAAGGACCCGGCGGCCGCGTGACTTATGTCGCAGGTGCAGCCCCATCGGGATGCGGTAAAACTACAAGCGCCATGGCCGGTACCGACTTTATTGGCGATGACCTGGCCCAGATTTGGATTGCTGAAGACGGCACTTGCCGGGCTGTCAATCCAGAGCAGGGAATTTTCGGAATCGTTGCGGACGTGAATCGCGAAGGCGATCCGCATCTGATGAAATGCCTCCGTGAAGAAGGCAGTGAAGTTATCTGGTCGAATGTGTTAATTGATGAGAATAACAAACCGCACTGGACCGGTAATGGTGAAGAACATGCGAAGAAGGGAATTAATTTTCAGGGCGAATGGTTCGAAGGCAAAACTGACGAAAATGGAAAAGCTATTCCGCTTTCGCATCCCAATTCTCGCTGTACTCTGCGCTGTGATCAGATTGCTACCTATAACAAGGAAGTTGGTGAAAGCCCGGAAGGCGCGACGGTTAAAGTCTTTACTTATTCCGGACGCGACTCAGATACCATGCCTCCTATTTGGGTTTCAAAAGATGGAGATAGCGGTGTTGTTATTGGAGCCTCGATTGTATCGAAAGCGACGGCAACTGAAGTTGGGGCCACCGGCGTTAAGCGTCAACCATGGGCGAATGCTCCGTTTATTCCGGGCTCGTTAGCCGATTATATGGATGCCCAAATGAAATTCTTCAGCAATCCGAAATTTAGCGACGCGGGTCGCCCGATTATTGCCGGTCTAAATTACTTCCTGACTCATGAAGAGCGGGGCGGGAGTGGCAATGGACTTCTTGGTGAGAAGAGAGATGTTCCGGCATGGCTTAGCTGGCTGGATCGTTTTGCAAACAAAGAGGTCGAAGCCATTGATACTCCGATTGGCTATATTCCGAAATATGATGATTTGAAAAAATTCTTCAAGGAAATTATCGACAAGGATTATTCGGAAGAACTCTACACGAAGCAGTTCTCGCTGTATATCGATAATATCATCGGTCGTATTGATTTGCAGGACGAGGCCTACACAAAAGAAGGTGGCATCCCTGAGAGATTCTTTGAATTACTTAAGGAGCAGAAAGCCGGTCTCGAAGAGCTTAAGGCCAAACACGGTTCGGTGGTGAAACCGCAAGACCTGTAAATCTGACAAGATTTATATCTATGAGAAGAGGCGTCCCCATACAATAATAGGGACGCCTCTTTTTTGAAATACTTTTTAAAGGACTATCCTTTGGAATTGAAAATCAAGCGGGGGTCCCGGCCGCGAGGGCTTTTACATCTTCGGTGGTTAATGCCTTTCCGCCGATTCCCCAAGAACCGCTTTTCATTTCCTCAATCACTACCGTGGTGACTTCGCGCATGTTCTCACCTTCGATAGAGACCATCGTATCGGTGAGTTTTTCGATGATTTCCTTTTTTTGAGCGTCGGAAAAGACACCCTCGATTAATTTGACTTCAATAAATGGCATGAGAGATACTCCTTTTGAAAATGTTAAATAGTGTGACTTTTCATCGCTATTTTTGTACACGAGCCCGCATTGCTTTTGTTATACGATTCGAAATGAATTAATATTGGATGCGATTATTGCGGAAATGAAGGCGTTGCTGGAATTGGATGCCAATGAAGTTTTTCGAAGGTCACTAGAAAATTCACCTCCTTTTATCGCGCTCATTATTACAGGGTAGCGTTGATAGCCAAAGCCAGGTATTCCGATTCAATCATCATAAAAGAAATAGCCAGCCAATTATTGGCTTTCCATGATGCGCCTTCGTGGTAGGATATACCGTCATAACTAACAAACAGGCTGTAATTCTCAAATATACCGGCTGTTACTCCATATAATTCGAAAACTTCGTCAACGTCAGGTAAGAGCGTAGCGGCTCCGGCGCTAACGCTCAAACTGAAATCATCGTCGAATTTTATTGATTTCAAAAGCTGAGCGTAGATTGACTGGTCATTGCCGCCTATTTGGACGCTGCCGCTTCCAATAATTAGTCCGGGGCGCCAATTATCTTTTTGTTCCATTAGAGGCTGGATGCGCGCATTCCAAATGAATTTTTCGGTTCTGACGGCGTAACCAATTCCGGCGTCCAGCCAATTAAAAATCCCGTATTTCACATTGATGACAGTACGCTCTTCTTCGGCATCGGGAACGGCTAATGCTGATACCATTATTGAATTCCGCGCGAGGAGAACTCCCTCGCTTAATCCCGCGCCGGAACATACCGGACAGTTGGGGCCGCATTCCTGTGCGAGAGACGCTTGGGACATCAAAGCCATTATTAGAAAAATAAAAATCAATGATTTCACGATTATGTTCCTTTCCTTGTAGTCCGGGTTTAATCCCCGGTCAAATTTAGTTATCATTTATTCGACTCATTTTTGGTGCGAACCATCCGTATAAAACGGGTATTAATATCAGTGTTAGAAAAGTGGAAGAGAGTAACCCAAAAACTACGACTACCGCCAATGGCCGCTGCACTTCCGAACCCATTCCCCGCGATAATAATAATGGCACCAGTCCTAATATGGTCGTCAGGGCGGTCATTAATACCGGTCTTAGCCTCAGCAGGCAGGCCTTTATAATCGCATTATTTATAGATAAGCCGCGGCTTCGTAATTGATCCATATAAGAAACCAGGACGAGGCCGTTTTGTACGGCAATGCCGAAAAGAGCGATAAATCCTACCGAAGCGGGAACGGAAAGGTATTCACCGGTTAAATACAGACCCAAAACACCTCCGATTAACGCCAGGGGAACATTTATAAAAATAAGTGAGGCGCAGCGAATGGTTCCAAATGACATATAAAGCATCAGGAATATTAACCCAAAAGTGACTGGAACAATAATTCCCAGCCGTTTCATCGCACGTTCCTGATTTTCAAATTGTCCGCCGTACTCTATATAATAACCGGACGGCAATTCGATATTTTCTTTAACCAGCCTTTTGATATCGCCTACGACTCCGCCCATATCGCGTCCGCGGACGTTGGCTGAAATTACCCAGCGTCGTTGGTTTTTCTCGCGGTTAATTTGAATTGGGCCAATGAGCGTTTCGACCCGGGCGACTTGTGAAAGAGGGATGAGAACTCCGTCGGTAGAATGGACGAGCAGGTTTTTTATCGCTTCGGGATCATTGCGATGCCGTTCGTCATAGCGAACGTGAATCCCGAAGCGGCGCGTATTTAAGAAAATATTGTCGATGACTTCACCGCCGATAGCCAGCTCGACCACTTCAAGAATATCTGATACGTTGACGCCGTAACGGGCGCAGGCCTCGCGGTTGGCGATAATCTGCACCTGGGGTTGTCCAAAGCTCTGCTCGATGGATAAATCAACTAATCCCTCGACAGGTTCAATAACGGCTTCAATTTCTTCCGCCTTGGATCGCAGAATATTCAAATCCTCACCGTAAAGCTTGATAGCCAACTGTGTCCGCACCCCGGAAAGAAGCTCATCAAACATATTTTGAATTGGTTGTGAAAAGTTGAGTTGAATACCGGGATATTGAGAGAGTTTTTTGTCGAGGGCTTCAATTATTTCAGCTTTGGAATTGTATTGATACCATTCTTCCCGTGGTTTAAGCATTATCTGAATATGAGAAGAATTGACCGGATGCGGATGACTACCGGCTTCGGGACGGCCGATTTTTGAAATTGTCTGGTCAACACCATCGAAATCCATGATGATACGTTCGATTTTCATAATGGTTTCGGTTGCCTTTTCAAGCGAAATCGAAGGCGCCATAGTAATATTTATTTGAATAATGCCTTCTTCGAGAGTGGGAATAAACTCTGTACCCAGTTGTGGTATAAGAGCCAGCGATCCTCCGAAGATGATAAGTGTAATGACAACAATTAATATTTTCCAACGCAGGACAAAATTAAGGAGAGGCTGATAAACGCTTTTAATAAAACGAACAATTGCAAACTCCGGTTTTGTTTTCTTTTTCAAAAGCAGGGAAGAAAGCACCGGTGAAAAGACGAGAGCGGCTATAAGAGAGCCGAGAAGGGCAAAAGTAATCGTAAACGCCATCGGCGAGAACATCTTGCCTTCGACGCCTTCGAGGGTGAAAAGCGGAATAAAGACGATAATAATAATCGAAACCGAAAAAATAATCGGGCGCAAAACCTCGCGGCAGGCGATATTGATAATCTCATATTTACTCTTGTCTTTATATTCTTCATCAGATAAGTGACGATACACGTTTTCGACGATTACAATCGAGGCGTCGCCTAACATCCCAATGGCGATCGCAATTCCTCCCAGGGACATCAGGTTGGCCGACATGCCGGCCACGCCCATAAAAATTGCGGCCATCAGAGCACAAACGGGCAGAGCCAACGCGACAATAAAGGCGCTGCGGGCGTTTCCCATAAAAAGAGCCAATACCAATATTACCAAAATGGCGCCATGCCAGAGGGCATCACGAACGGTTTTGACGGCGTTTTCGACAAGGGAACTTTGATTGTAATAAGGAATCAACTGAACACCTTGGGGAAGTGATGCCTGGACCTGCGGTATTTTTGCTTCCAGTTCGCTTATCACTTCCGAAGTATTAGTCCCGAACAGTTTCATCACAATACCGGCGACGACTTCCTCCGTTCCATTGCGAGTCACTACGCCGCGGCGAATTTCTTCCCCATAGTCTACTTCACCGACATCGCCGAGGCGAACGGGCGTGCCTTCATATACTTTTATTTGAACGTTTCGTAGATCCTCGCGTTTTTCCATGAGACCAATTCCGCGGACGAGATATTCTTCCGAGCCCAGGATGAGAAATTGACCGCCAGCGTTGCGGTTATTATTGATAACGGCCTCAACGATATCTTCCAGACCCAGTCCGAATTTGTTCAGAGCGTAAGGATCGACTTTGATTTGATACTGCAGGACATGGCCGCCCATTGACAGGATATCCGTCACGCCGGGAACGGTCTGCAACTGGTATTTTACAATCCAATCGTTTACTTCCCGGAGATAAGTATTAAGCTGTTTGCCTTCCGTATTAACGGCGCTGTCAGCTGTCAGATAATACATATATACTTCACCGAGACCGGTGGAAATCGGTCCCAGACCGGGAGGTTCATGCATTTTGGGAAGTTCTGAACTGGCGCCGGCTAATCTTTCGGAAACTATCTGGCGGGCGAAATAGATGTCAACATCATCTTCAAAATAGACATATACCACGGCCATGCCAAAGGCGGATGTGGATTTGATCAGTTTTACTCCGGGCAGTCCGTTCATAGCCGATTCGATCGGAAACGTTATGAGGCGTTCAATTTCTTCGGGGGCCATCCCGTGGGCTTCGGCAAATACCGGAACCATAACCGGAGAAATATCCGGGAAGGCGTCGGTGGGCAGATTTTGGTATTGATAGATTCCCACGCTTATAACGCACAGAAGAATAACGACGATAAACAGCCGGTTTTTCAGCACGTTTTCAAAGATCGTTTTCATTCCGCTTACTCCCCTCAATGTCCGTGTCCGGCGTGTCCGCCCAATGAACCGGTAACCAATTTGGCTTTCAACTCAAAGGCGCCGTCGGCGACGTACTGCATACCCTGCTCAAGACCTGAAAGAACTTTTATATATTTGGAATCGTATTCGCCGGTTTCAATGTGAGTGATTATAAAATGCCCGGGGACTTCAGCGATAAAAACGATCTTTTCATTATCAAGAATCTGAACGGCATCTTTTTCGACTAACAGTCCGGGTTTTCCATAATCGGTAGTGATGGCGGCATGAACAAATGTCCCCGGGCGCCATTGATTATCCGGATTAGGAAGCACCACGCGGGCCGTAATACTGCGAGTATTTACGTCCAGAATAGGCGTGATGTATTCAATCGTTCCCTCGGCATGAATATCAGAACCAATCGCCTCAATGGATGCTTTCATGCCCGGCCTTACGCGGTCGGCGTCTTTGGGATATACCGCCAGATTAACCCAGACAGTTGATAGATCGACGATGACAAAAATACTATTTTCGGCAGAAACAAATTCACCCTTGGAGATATGCCGCACAATAATCCATCCCGAAATCGGCGACTTAATATTATAAGGGCTCATACTTTCATTACTTTCGACCACGGCTACAATATCACCGGCGTTGACATAATCTCCGACCGTGAACCGGGCTTCCCTTGCGATCCCTTCAAATCGAGGTGATATATGCACAACTTGATCTTCGTTAAATGTAATTTCTCCGGGCAGGTCAAGTGAGTTGCCAAGCCGGCCTTTTATTACAGTAGAAAGATTTATGCCGGCCATTTTTATCGCTTCCTCTGATAATTCAATGACGCCCTCTTCTTCTTCATCATGTTCGTCGCCCTCGGATTCCTCGGCGGTATGGTCATGACCGTCATCCGTCTGAGCGTCAAGATCATGATCGTCCCCCAATTCACTTTTCTTGTGATCGTCATCTGTTTTCTGATCATTCTCATGCGGGTCAGTTTGATTTTGAATGTTACTAGTGGAATCGGTTAGTGACAGGGACCAAAACGCGAACACCAAAACAGTAATAATTAAAACCAATCGAAAAATGGATAGCTTTATTGCCTTCATGTTTATGTCCTCTATTTTTTTATGCTTTCCAGGGGAATGCCGATTATTCTTTCCAGTTCAATCTGCAGTTCTCTTATGTTCAGAAATATATTGTTTTTATCGAACCTCAGGTCAATCAGGGCCCGTTCGCCTTCAAGCAGGCTGGTATAAGGGATTCTTCCGGCATTATAAGCCTGAGTCAGAGATTCGTAGGTTTTTTCGGCGGTGGGTAAAAGAAGCGAATCAGTTATCTCGAGCTTTTCATCCAGTTGCACAATCTTTCCGATGTGAGAGCGGACGGTGGACGATACTCTCGCTTTTCTTTCGTTTATTTCAAGTTTCAGAGCCTTTATATCGGCCTGAAGACCAGCTCGTTCGCCCTGATTTCGATTTACAAAGGGGAGAGGCAGAGATAATCCCAGAATGAATGAATTGGCTTTATCGCCTTGAAGTCGCTTGACTCCCCCACTGAAAGTCAGGGCTGGTTTTGCTTCGGCGGCCAAAAGCCGGCTTTCCGAGTCAATTATATCTTTTTGAAAAAGCATTTCGATGATTTCGCCGCAGGAATCAACAGAAACATCAAGCTCGGTTATGTTTTTTAGGCACTCATGACAATCAATACCGAAGTCTTCTACTACAACACCGCTATCGTCCGTGCCCCAAAGCGCAGATAGTTCCATACTCGCGTTTTTTCGATCGCGCAATGCCTCGTCAGATTCCAATTGTGCCTTTAGTAATTCAAGCCGGGATAAGAGCAGTCCCGATTGTAGGGCGGCTCCTTTATTATGGCGGTCTTCAATGTTGTTATAAATGGTCTGCGCTAACTCCATAGCCTCCCGAGCCAGGCGAGCTTTATCCTGTGCATGAGCCATTTTGAAATATCCCATTTTGGCGTCAAGATATAAATCAAAGGCCAGCTTTTGATTTTTCCATTTTGTGTAATCGATGTTGGCGCGGGCATGTTGTTTCCTCGCTCCACGCTGTCCAAAAATCTCAAGTTCCTGCGACAGGATAATGGCCATTTCGGTTTCCCTGAAACCGGGAGCGTTCCAGCCAAATTCCTCAAGTTCGAGTTCCAGTTCAGGGTTGGACCATAGCCCGGCCTGGCGTAGATTTCCCTCGGCCGATTCAAGATGCCATTTTAATGATTTCAGGATTGGATTTTTCTCCGCGACAAGTCCGACAATATCATTGAGCGAAAGTGAATCATTGTCGATTTGCTTAATCGTTGCTTTCTCAAATGGCGATTGCCAATGAGCCGGATTTGAATCGGCAAACGATACGCTCCCCCAAAACATTGTCGCAGTAATCATACAATACCATAAAGCCCTTTTGTAAATTAGATGTTTGAATCTCATAAATTATTCCTCTGGAATATCCAATTGCTTTGTCGCAAGTGTGCCCGAAAGACGTAATTCGAGCACATTATACTAAGTCAGAATAGTTGATATTTTGCTGATGATAAAATCAACAAATGAGAATAGATGATATCCCTAATTGTTTTAATTCGGGATTAATAGGGGGAGTGAAAGAATTAAGAAATTTATTCTTGAAATCGAGATTATGTCCCAATGATTGATTAAAGATTTGATGGATTTCGCAAAGATTAACAGCCTTACCTGCCAAAACAAAATTATCCTCAGGCGCGGTTCTATTATAATTACAGATTGACTTCAACGGGATGTCTATACAATCGCCGCAATCATCTATATTCGTTGATTCATGAATTGCGGGCGTTTCAAGGGACGAATACGTTAAACAATCGGCATGGCAACAGGAAATATTTGCAAACTCGATTTCCACAGTACTATCTTCACTGATGCAGAGGACATCGCCGAAACAGGCCGTAAAATTCGCCAAAGAAAAGCTGAAAATCAAAACCCGGCAAACATAATTATATAACCGTTTCTCCATTGCGCCAATATAACATAAAAATAGACCCTGTCAACGCAAATCATATAACTTGTTGGCTGCCAAAAGCATCACGTTTGTCATTCGTCAGAAAAAGCTTATTTCTTGTCTGTCTTCTCTAATTAAGAATTCATTCAATTTTGAGTGATTTCAAATAATTTGATGACAACTGGTAGATCTTGGAGTATTTTTGATGTATGAGAATCATTGATTTAACCGAAAAATATTTATCCAAATTTATTAATGAAGGGGATCGAGACGGCTATGAAAGATCATGCCCTGATCTATTTTATAATTACTATCGATTCTGGGCCAAAAGAGAATTAAATATTACTATAGTTGATTATGAGGAGATTCAAAAACGGAAAAAGTGGGTTACTCGATTAATAGAAAAATTGAAAATCATACTAAATGAGAATAACATTGACGATAGCGCGATTGATTTTATCTATTTTATAGGCGCTGGGACAACCAATGGTCATGCTTTTCGTTCGAAAGACAAATGGCTGGTCTGGTTGCCACTGGAGACTTATTCTTCCGAAAAATTGGTTGAGGTTTTTGTAACTCATGAATTGATTCACGCTCTGCACTATAATAATAGCCCTTCATTTTACTTTAACTCGAAGAATGAGATGCTCCAGATTTCCCGTCAGTTGATTACGGAAGGACTGGCGACTTATTTAACCCGGGAATTTCTTGGGATATCAAATTTGGAAGCTCTCTGGGCGGATTATTTAAGCGATGATGATGCTCTGCGATGGTGGGAAAAGTGCATCGCCGAAGAACGCAATCTATACCGCCTGATTTCACAATACTACTATAAGAGCGATCACAAGCTTGAAATTTTCTACGCGTCCAATCCGGACAATATATATCAATTCAGGTCAGGGTATTTTGCCGGATTAAGATTGGTTGAACGGTATGCAATGGAAAATGGGCTATCTGCTGAAGATATATTAGAACTAATCCGTGCGCGGTTTGAAAAAGACATCGCTAATCTTTTGCAGCCTGATTGATTCATTACCATTTTATATTTTCACTGGACACAAATGCATGAATTTTGACTGTTTGGTGTTTTCTCTTATTTCCTCTTGTTTTGGCTAATAATGTTAAAAAAATGTTAGAAAGAGGCATTGTTATATTGGATATCCAAATCCATTTAATCCGTTTGATAAATTCAAGAGCCTTGTTTTTGAAGTCTGCCCGTCGGAAACGCGTCTTTTTTATTGATATTTGATGATATATTGATCGCAAGCGGAACTAATATCCAAATAGCAGGTAAAAATAAACACCATGCTCAAACCGGGAAAATCAATCGTCCACTTATGTATAATTCTACCGGCATTTTACGTCATCGCCGCTTCTCTCGCTTACGCGCAATCAACTCCGGATACGACATTACAGTCTTATTTTGATGCTGTAAAATCGGGTCGTTTTAACGAGGCGGCAAGATACTGGGAACCGAAGTTTGTGAACGCAGCAAAACGGCTGGGAATATCATTTTCAGATGCACCCTTAAAATTTGACTGCGCCTCGCCGATATTGAGAAATCTTAATAAGATTTCAGAAGGCAAAGCGAAAGTATCCATTACTAATACAGCGCAAAACGGCAACAAAGCAAAAATTCAAGTTTCAGTAAGTTCAGGCGGAGACACCATAAACTACACTTACTATGCCATCCGGGACAGCGATAAAATTTGGCTGTTAACATCACCCGCATTCTATTATTGTCAGGATTGGGAAATAAAGGACACCCGATACGTACGAATATTTTATAATGATGCCAGTCGTATAAATGAATTTGCCAGTGACGAGATCGATAAATTTATTGATTCAGTCGGGGCACGGCTTAAGATACCCGCCGGTCGAATGCAACAACTGGCCGAAAATAAGATTTATTATTACTTATGCGATGAAGATAACATGCTGGCCATCACCGGTTTTAGCGCCCGAGGTATGGGGGACTTGGCTCTGGACGCGGTAATAACTCAGGAATTTCCTCATGAGCATGAATTGGCTCACATATTAATCAACTTCGCCCTGGAAGAAAATTCGCTATATACGCTTCCCTTTATACAAGAAGGACTGGCCTGCAATTTGGGTGGACGGTGGGGACGCACTCCGGCAATCATCCATTATGCGGGTTATGTGAATCTACATTTTGGGATCGCCAATGTTGAAGATATTCTAACGTATGACGATTTTTACGGTAAAATTGGATCGGCTGAAACCTCATATCCCGTAAGCGCCGTTTTTATCAATTACCTGATGCGTTTATGCGATTCCAGTAATTTTTTAGAACTTTATAGGCAGCTGTCGGGAACAGACCCCGAAATACAATCTATTTCTCAGGCGGATATTATATCAAAAATCGAAGCGGTTTCCGGGCGGAGCTGGAATTCAATTATGGCGGGATTTAACAATTTCTGGCCTCGCTTTGAATATTGCGGAATCAGGCCATTTATTTATAATACTCCCGCTAATTCAACGCTTATAAATATATCTGAATCTATTCGGTTTTCGGTGTGGAAGTTAAATTTTGATTATTTACAGGAAATAGATTTTTCAAATTCCCCGGATGGTTGCGTAATCACATTGCTCGATAAGCATAATCTTCCCCGGGAAGATTATCAAAGCCGGTTATTTTACGAGCACCTACCCGATACAAAATATACAGGACAAAGATATGGCATTAAAGTGACCGCATCCGAGGTGGGTCTATATGATTATTATTGCAACCGACTCGTTGCCAGTTATGTGATGGGATTTGATATGAACGCTGGGAATCATAATCTCGTTCCCGGTATAACACGAATTCTAATGTCAAATAATTTGTTCGCCCCGAATAACCTGACGGATTTTGAAATTGACATCATTAGCCTGTAACAATTGCTTCCATTAAAAAATATTTGGTTCAAGAAATCGAAGGCGATATATTGCGTACATGCTGGGCGAATTAAATATTTCCAACTCCGCTATATTAAAACTCATAAATCTTTCGAAATCAGTATCTGTAAATTCCGGAAGCTGCGTGATAATTGATTCTGTGTCATGTGAATTTAATAAAAATGAAATCTACTCAATCGTCGGTCCTTCCGGGGCTGGAAAAACTACGCTGTTGCGGTTGCTCAATCGACTCGATGAAAAGACCGGAGGTGAAATCATATATCATGATTCGCCATTAGAATCATATCCCGTGACGGAATTGAGACGCCGTATCGCGAAAACATTTCAGATTCCATATTTATTTCCCGGAACGGTTATGGATAATCTGGCATATGGGTTGCCTGAGGGACAAGATTCGCATTCAAAATCCCTTGCGCGGTTTCTTGATATGGTTGGACTTAATTCCAAATTGATTTACGCCGATCCCGAAAAACTCTCCGTAGGCCAGAAACAAAGAGTTGCTTTGGCGCGGTCCCTGGTAATGGAACCGGAAATTTTACTTCTTGATGAGCCGACTTCGGCTCTGGATCCCGGAGCCGCTCGAACAATTGAAGAATTGTTATTAAGATTGAATCGAGAGCTTGGATTGACCCTTATTATTGTAACGCATAATTTTGATCAAGCTCTAAGATTAGGCGGAAATTCTCTAATATTGGCCGATGGCAGGCTGATAGAATCGGGGGAGACGGAAACGATATTCAAAAATCCGGGGAATGAAATCTCGAAGAAATTTATAAATGGTGAATTGCGATGATTGATACCGGCCTTAAAGAGGTTGGATTCGCGGTTTTATTGATGATTCTTGCGATTGTGCTGACGCGATGGCAGAGAATCGGCGTAGAAAAACAACTCATCGTCGGCATATTTCGCTCTTTTATTCAACTAATAGCCATAGGCTATGCACTGGAATTCATTTTTGGATTGGATAACATTTTCGCGATCATGGGAATGCTTTTTATCATGGTTATAGTCGGCGCTCATACGACTTCACGCTGGGTTCCTCAGATTGACCGCGCCTGGCTTTTGGCCTCATCGGCAATAATTGTCGCCTTGATAGTAACTCTTGGATTGATGTTAGCCGTTCAAATAATACGTCCGGAATCTCATTATATAATACCGCTCGGGGGAATGATCATCGGTAACTCCATGAATTGCGCGGCTCTGGTAATGGAACGGTTGTATTCAGAAATAAAGACCAATAAGTTAGCCATAGAAACATCGCTATCCCTGGGGAAAAGCTGGCGTCAGGCTTCGCATCCATATTATCGAGCCTCGATAAAAGCGGGCATGATGAGTTTGCTCAATTTCCTTAAAATCGTCGGTATCGTGCAATTGCCGGGGGCGATGACCGGTATGATTTTGGCCGGAGCGTCGCCATTAAAAGCTGTCCTGATTCAGATAATTGTCGGGTATATGCTGGCGGCGGCGGTGACAGTTACCGGTATTATATCCGCTCAATTAACAATCCGGAGATTGTTTACTTCTGCCCATCAGTTAAGTGTCGATTAGGAGTCGAACACTTCATCTAAATTTCATTTGCGTTTGTAGATATAATCCATATAATAGGGGACGATTTTGCTCATTCAAAGCAGCAATATTTTGGATTCGCCTGAAATTAATCAGGCGGTTGAGTTATTTGACGGAGAGGTGTCCGAGCTGGCCGAAGGAGCACGCCTGGAAAGCGTGTAGGGGTCACAAGCCCCTCCTGGGTTCGAATCCCAGCCTCTCCGTTTATTCTCGCTATCAACATGTATCCCAACAAGTTAAAAAAACTTAATTCTAAAGAACGCTTTTACTGCCGTTTATACCGGCTTCATTTCGATTTCGATCAATGCCATGGCAATACCCATTTCCCCCGCAATAGTATAAAAAAGGAATATTTGATTGTCCTCTTCAAAAATGCAGGGGTCGCGGAGTTGATTTACTTTAATAGCTGAACCATATTGTGAGGGTATGATTGGGAATTCGATACCCTCATAATCAGCCTCTGGCCTCAGGACTTCCATCGCATCCGAAGATTCCCACTCCCACCAGTCAGGCCTCAGGTCAATGGAAGACACCAGGATTCGCTCCGGAGCATCGCCTATTCGTGAGAAAAAAATAAGCAAGTGATGGCCTTGGATTAGTACGGCGGAATGGCGAACGCGTCGCAAGAAATCACCGCAGCTCTCAAAGCCTGTCAAACCATTCTCTGAACGATAGAGTTCGCCCCAGCCCTCATTACCATTCTTGGCCAATGCATACCAAGCCCCTTCCCATTTCCAAACGCGAAAATAATACTTACCGAGAATCTCATTCGAAGCTTTGAAATTTAATCCATCTGTCGAACTTGCGATGCCAGTCCATTGACCTTTGCGGCTTCGGGCAAGACCATGGAAGTACATAAAAATTTTCCGCTGTTCTTCATCAACGTGGACATCCGGTGAGGCTATATGCCCTCGGAATGCGTTCGCCCCCTTCAAATTTAGCGTACCAGGTCCATAAATTATCCACGGACCGCCGAGAGAATCAGAATGGGCCAGCCGGATAAACTTACCGCTGTGATGTGCGAAATACATATAGTAATTACCAAGAGGATTTTTTATCCATGACGGAACCTTAATGACGGAAGGCCCGTTGATGTTGTCTCCCAGCGCTGTTGATGAATTGATTGTTATCAATGGATTACCCGAATGCCGAACGGCTCTAATCTTATTAATATGATTTTCCGGTAAATTCATTATCATCTTCTCGCAAACAACCAACTATTGGTAACGGCAATTTATCTCACCATAGGGTTGAGGTCAATAAGAAACGAGACAAGAAGCATATAGAGAAGATTTCATAAGGAAAGGTTGCCATGGAAAATAAAAGTTCTATATGTATCCCAGCCTCTCCGCCAGTAAAATTCATTTACTTTTCGGCTGTCGCGTAGTTGAATCAGCCCGATGCCAATTGATTGTGGACGATCAGGCTAGACACGAAAGATGTTATTTTTAAAATAGAAGATGCGTGACATGGATTCCCCGAGGGAAGGCCTGTTTTTGACCATTCTTTTTTTATTGCAACGGCTGCTATCAGACATTTTTCGACAGGTTCAGGATTTAAAAATCTTTCATTGATAAATATCTCGTTTTTAATAAGAAATTCTATATTTCTCAGGCACAATTTAAAAAAATATTTGTTGCGGATAATAATTGGCGAGGGATTTATTAAGTCAGTGTAATATTTTTTTTGGAGGATAAAAAATGAATGAGAGAAACAATATCGTCAAGATGAAGGGCAATCCTCTGACTTTACTTGGCAATGAAGTTAAAGTGGGAGATACCGCTCCCGAATTTGAGGTTCTCGATGAAACTCTGACGGCAAAAAGCCTGGATTCATTCGGGGGTAAAATTGTAGTTATTGTGTCTGTGCCATCTATTGATACTCCGGTTTGCGACATGGAAACTCGGAGATTTAATCAGGAAGCCGAAAAATTATCAGATAATGTCGCTGTCATGGGTGTCAGTATGGATCTTCCTTTTGCGTTATCACGTTGGTGCGCTGCCGCCGGAGTAGAAAACGTAAAAATGCTGTCCGATCATCGCGATGCCTCATTTGGAAAAGCTTTTGGCGTACTTATTAAAGAACTCCGACTTTTAGCCCGGACCGTTTTTGTTATCGACAAAGATAGAAAGGTCAAATACATCCAATATGTCGAAGAAACCACCGAAGAACCAAATTACGATGAGGTTCTTGAAACTGTCAAATCTTTGATAGGCTAATAGATTCGGGGTGTTTTTTTTCATTAAGCTGTCGCCCTTAATTCAGATTTAGATGCTGCAAAAGCAATCTGCATTAAATTCTCTTGACGTGCCGGATATAATTGGCTATTTTGCCAAATAAGCAAATATAGCATATGGTATGATATTGGATTCTAATAAAAAACAAAGGTTTGAAGCTCGGGCTCGGATTATTAAGGCGCTGGCTCATCCTACGCGGCTTTTCATTGTGGATGAGTTAGCTAGGTCCGAGAAATGCGTTAATGATCTGACTAAAATGATAGGTTCTGATATTTCCACGGTATCAAAACACCTATCAATTCTCAAACAGGCCGGTATTGTAAACGATGAAAAGCGCGGTTTACAGGTTTGGTACAGCCTCAGAATTCCCTGTATTCTGAATTTCTTTGGGTGCATTGAAGATGTTCTAAAAGCGAATATTAAGCAGGCGCGTCAAGCGGCAATGAAATAATGGCAAGAATTCAAACGAGTCATACGGCAAATGAAACTCCGGCCACAACCATTTCAATTTGGAGGAGCCTGTAAATTGGACTGGAGATCTGAATGGAAGCCCCTGGCTCTAATAATTGCCGCCTTTCTGGCTTTCTATTTTTTCCCTTTTGAAAGCCTGCGCTTTGGCGGTCCATTCATCGAAGCTCTGGCCCTGGCCCAATGGTATGCCCGGGAACATGTCATTTTATGTTTGATACCGGCCTTTTTTATTGCCGGGGCGATCGCGGTTTTTATCAATCAGGCTTCGGTAATGAAATATCTTGGACCGGGCGCGAATAAAATTCTGTCATATGGTGTTGCCTCAATTTCCGGCTCAATACTCGCCGTTTGCTCCTGCACTATTTTACCCCTTTTTGCGGGAATATATCGCATGGGTGCGGGACTTGGCCCGGCAACGGCGTTTTTATATTCGGGGCCGGCCATTAATGTATTGGCAATTATTCTTACGGCTCAAATTTTGGGACTCGAATTGGGAATCGCTCGAGCTGTCGGAGCTATTATTTTCAGTATATTTATTGGTCTCTTAATGCATTTGATTTTTCTTAAGGAAGAAAAGGCCAAAACTCAAATGGTCATGCCTGATACGGAGGTTAAACGCCCGTTATGGCAAACCGGATTATATTTTGCGACAATGATATTGATTCTTGTTTTCGCTAATTGGGGAAAGCCGGAGGAGAGTTCGGGAATCTGGTATTTCATATACTCCAATAAATGGATAATAACCGGTATAGCCGCGGCCGGTTTAGGATTTATTCTGATTAAGTGGTTCAAATTACAATGGATTCCAATTGTCCTCACCGCCATAATTGTCGCAGCGATGGCCTTAATCTTTCCCGATATGCCCATTATTTCTTTTTCAACCGGAGTAATCGGTTTGTCGCTCATTACATGCCGTCGCTCGGATGAAACCGGGGAATGGTTCTCCCAAACATGGGGTTTTGCCAAACAAATATTGCCTTTGCTCTTTGCCGGAGTATTGGTTGCCGGATTACTCCTCGGTCGCCCCGATAGCGAAGGGCTGATTCCGTCTCACTGGATAAGTAATCTGGTTGGCGGAAATTCATTCGGGGCCAATTTATTTGCCTCAGTTGTCGGCGCCTTCATGTATTTCGCGACACTTACCGAGGTGCCTATATTGCAGGGATTAATTGGAAATGGAATGGGTAAAGGTCCTGCCCTGGCGCTTCTTTTAGCCGGGCCGGCATTATCGTTGCCCAATATGCTCGTCATTCGCTCAGTTATAGGAACCAAAAAAACCAGTGTTTTTGTATGCTTGGTCATTATTATGGCTACTATAAGCGGGATCATATACGGTAATTTATTTTAGAGGAGAATATCGTGAAAGATATCAAAGTTCTTGGCCCCGGTTGTCCCAAATGCAGGGAATTGTATAAGCAGACCGAATTGGCGATCAAGGAAATCGGTTTGGATGCTTCCCTCGTGAAAGTAACCGATATTCAGGAAATTACCGGCTATGGTGTTATGATGACACCGGCCCTGGTAGTCAACGGTCAGGTGAAAATATGCGGAAAAGTGCCATCACTTGACCAGCTCAAAGAAATGATAAATAGTGATAATTGATTTGATAGAGAGGTTCGTTATGAAAAAGATACTAATTTGTCTTTTAGGGTTTATTCTGCTTGCGTTTTCAGCAGTAGTATCTGATGATCAGCAACCCGCTAAATCAAAAGATACGACCATTACTTCGGAAGAAAAATCTGATGCCGATAAGTCCCAAAAACAAATCGTTGTCTATTACCTGCACGGCAATAAACGCTGTGCTACCTGCAAAAAAATAGAAGCTTACTCGGAAGAAGCGATTAAATCGGGATTTTCCGAAAACCTCAAGGATAGCTCAATTGTCTGGCAGACGGTGAATTTCGAAGACGAAGGTAATGAACACTACGTTAAAGACTATCAACTTTACACTAAATCATTAATTCTATCCCGGAAAAATGACGGCAAAGAAGTTGAATGGAAAAATCTCACGGAGATATGGACGCTGGTGAGGGATAAGGAAAAGTTTATTGGTTACGTCCAGACGGAATTAGGGGATTTTATAAAAGTGTCCAAAAAATAATATGGATAGTTTTGTGATGGCAATTGGTTATGCCGTCTGGCTGGGAATCCTGACGTCTATATCACCCTGTCCAATGGCGACTAATATCGCGGCCATGTCTTATATCGGCAAGAACGTGGAGAGACCGAGTGTCGCCCTGCTTTCCGGGATACTCTACACGATTGGTCGCATGATTACCTATATAGTCATTGGTGCGTTAGCGGTTACCAGTGTGCTGTCGATTCCTGATATAGCCATGTTTTTGCAGCAGCATATGAATAAATTCCTGGGGCCGATTTTGATAATAGTCGGGCTATTGTTGCTGGAAGTTTTTAAATTCAAATTTTCAGGAATGGGGGTGAGCGACAGAATAACCCGGCGCGTCGATACATGGGGGATCTGGGGCGCCGGACTTTTTGGGATTTTATTTGCCTTATCGTTCTGCCCGGTTTCGGCGGCCTTGTTTTTTGGAAGTCTAATACCGCTGGCCATAGAATATGAATCCAGTCTGATAATGCCCACTGCTTACGGTATTGGCACGGCTTTACCGGTTGTTATCTTCGCGCTGCTAATCGCGTTTGGGACCCGATTCATCAGTGCGTTTTTCAATCGCATGAGCGCTTTTGAAAAATGGGCTCGGCGAATTACGGCGATTGTATTTATTGTCGTAGGCTTTTATTTGGTTATCGTATACATATTTAACGTACAGATATGACATGATATTCCTATGAACTTTATAAAAATTCCCGGCGGGATTTGTGATAGTCCCGCCGGGTTGGTGTTGAGGAGTTATGCTGCGAGGCAAAGTATGCTTATCTTCTTAAAAATGAACCGAAAATCCGATTCTCGCCTGTGACCCATATAGATGTATTCCATCGTCGAATGATTCATGATCGGTTACGAGGCGACCGTGAATGTTATATTGTTCCACCTCCATGATATACCATTCATTTTGAGCAATGAAACCGTATTCGGCCAGCAGGCTGATACTGCGACCAAGATGCCATTCCATTCCCAATGAACCTTCGAATCCAAAACCGAGTCGAGTTCCTTCCCTCGAATCAATCGTTTCCGTCCATTCGGAAATATAATCTTCGTAATGATTGACGATAACCCCGGGACCGGTTTCGTAGGCGCTCAAGCGGGGCCCGAATCCCCAGAAGAAATCGACTTTATTGCCGGGGGAGGGATAGAAAAGATATTGCAATGAAATATTCGCCCCGTCGATATTCGTCGGATAATAATTATTGTGAAAGATCAAATCGGCATTATGGGTATGAACGACTCCGTCATTCAAGAAAAGATTATCCCGTTCGACTAATCCGAGATTGAACCGCAGGGCCGAGCCCGATTTGTTTTTCTTCATTATCGAAAAACGTACACCTTGATACTCGTCATCGTCGTCGTCCATACGATCATCAAAGGCAAATTGAAAAGTCCAGGGACGGAATGGCTCGTCGATTTTCACTTTCCGTTTACGGCGCACGATATCACCGAAAGCCTGCTGACAGAAGATTGTTACTATGAGAACGGTTAACAGAATTCTGATTGCTTTGGCTGAGGTTTTCATTTTTTACTTCCTCTCATCAATTAGTTCTAAGTTTTGCCATACGGTTAGGAAAATAGCAAGCGCTATGCCAAAGATTATTATGCGTTGGTATTGCATCAGTTACGGCAAATACGAAAAAACCTGGTTTAGATGATTGCACAATAATTGTTCATTTTAGTATCGAGCGCATTCAAATTCTGTGCGAAGTTATCTTGCCATTGATTTTGAAGTGAGAATCTGGAAGTTATCCACATTCTTGTTTCAATAAATTCCTCGCAATTTCATGTCGCGATTTTACTTACAGCGAATTGGGTTCGTTTTGTCCTTTTCGCAGGCGGGGGCCTGTTTTCTGCTGTCGGGGATGTCATCTCTTTTTGGCTGTCGGGAGGTTTATCTAAACTTTTAATATGTTCCGTCAGGTCTTGGACGCCATAGGTGGGTGTGACCTGACGGTTATTTATCCGTCGGTTCACCGCTTCGTTAAAGAACCGACGGAACGGGGCATGCTTCTCAAAATGGGTTTGTTTCCTCAGATTAACGTTTTTGGTCATATCAACAGGCGAAAGCCTGTTTTCAGCTGTCGCGCGGTGTATCCACTTCATGTTAATAGTATTTGGTGCCGTGCAGGTGT